>CAMLOC010000552.1 GCA_946481465.1 uncultured Shinella sp.
GAAGGTGGCGGCGGAACGCCCGGCGGTGGCGAGCGGCGGCGGCGGTATCGTCTGACGCCGGGAAGGAGAAGTCTTCAAACCCTCTTGCTTTCCGGAAAACGGCTGCCAGATTGAGCGGTGACAGAATGAGACTGTCGAAGGGAGCATCGTATGGGCATTGAAAGCGTTCTTGTTTTCCTCATCGTCGGCGCCATTGCGGGCTGGCTGGCCGGGCTGATCGTGTCGGGTTTCGGCTTCGGCCTCGTCGGCAACATCGTCGTCGGCATCGTCGGCGCGTTCATCGCCGGCTACCTCTTTCCGGCCATCGGCGTCAGCCTCGGCAGCGGCATCATCGCCGCGATCATCCATTCCACGATCGGCGCGGTGATCCTGCTCGTGCTCATCAAGGTCATCAAGCGCGCCTGACCGCGCGCCGTCGAAACTTGAAGGCCGTGGCGGGGTTCCTCGCCACGGCCTTTTCGTTTCAGTTGACGCTGACCGGCCTGGAGCGCATGCGCGAGACCGTCTCGCGCTCGGCCCGCTTGCAGCGCATCGGCGGCAGGCCGCGATCCATCAGCGCCATATCCTCCAGCACCATGTCGCCCATCTTCTTGAAGGCGCTGTCGAGCGCGCCCGCGCGATGGGCCGAGCGGATGAAGCCCTTCAGCCGGCGCACCGGATGGTCGGCCGGCAGCGGCTCCTCGGGATAGACGTCGCTTGCCGCAACGATGTGCCCGGTCTCGACCGCCGCCATCAGCGCCGGGAAATCGACGACATCCGCCCGGCTGAGCAGGATGAAGGCCGCGCCCTTGCGCATGGCGGCGAAAGCCTCGGCCCCGAGGAAGCCTCTGTTCTCGCTCGTCACCGAGGCGACGACGAAGACGAAGTCGCTCATCCCCAGCACTTCTGAGAGTGCGGCCGGCTCGACGCCCGCCTCCCGCAGCATCGACGGCGGCAGCCAGGGATCGAAGACGCGGATTTTCGCGCGGAAGCCCGAAAGTACACGGTTCAGCGCCCGGCCGAGATCGCCGAAGCCGACGATGCCGACCTCGGAACCCGAAAGGAGGCGCGCGGACCGGTTGCCGTCCCCGCCCCACAATTCCGTTCCCTCGCGGAAGGCGACGTCGGCGTCGATCACGCCGCGGGCAAGGTTCAGCGCCATGGCAAGGCCCAGTTCGGCCACCGGCTCGGCGAAGACCTGGCCGGTCGTCACGACATGGATGCCGCGTTCGAACAACACCTCATAGGGCATGTTGTTGAGGAGATTGCTCTCGACATTGAGGATCGCCCGCAGGTTCGCCATGCGCGCTAGAGTCCCGGCGGAGAGCGGCGGCTGGCCGATGATGTAGCACGCCTCGCCGAGCACCGCGTCGCCAAGCCCCGCAATGTTCTCCGGATCCGCCTCGACGATGCGATAGGTGCGGCGCAGCTCGGCCCGCGCCGTGGGGGTGAAGATGAGGTCCAGCGTGCGCGGTTCGGGCGCGCTGATCACCAGCGGCAGGCTTTCGTCGATCATGGCTCCTCCGGATGCAGGGTCCGGCCGGGACGGCCGGAAAGGGAACGGCGTGCTACCAATCGTAGCCGCGCAGGCTGCGCTCGCGTGACAGCGGCAGGCCGCTGCCGCTCGACGTCACCCCGCCCTGCCTGCAACTGTAGACCGTGTGACCCCACTGCCGCTTCGTGCTGTTTTCCGGTGGCGGGATATAGTGCGACTCGCACGTCACCGGGTCTTCAGCCTCATGCTCCTGCGTCGTCACGACGCCCGGCAGGTCGTGAAAAACCTGCGCGCCGGCGGCGGGGGCTAAAAGCAGGCCGGCAAGGGCGGCAAGGATCAATCGCTTCGTCATATCATCTTCCGGCCGTGGGGCCGGTCCTTCGCAATCCATAAAGAAGTACCGCAGGCCGGAAACATGCGCTATAGGCCAGCGGAGACAGGGACAGCTTAGATGGGGTTTTTCATGGCAAGTGCAATCCGGTATCACGAAGGTGACATTCCGGCGGCAGATGCGGCCCGCTACACCGGCGCGATCGCCATCGACACCGAAACGCTCGGCCTTATCCCGCGCCGCGACCGGCTCTGCGTCGTGCAGCTTTCGCCGGGCGACGGCACCGCCGACGTCATCCGCATCGCCGCCGGGCAGAAGCAGGCGCCGAACCTTGTCGCCATGCTGGAAGATCCCGCCCGCCAGAAGATCTTCCATTACGGCCGCTTCGACATCGCCGTGCTGTTCCATACGTTCGGCGTCACCACGGAACCCGTCTTCTGCACCAAGATCGCTTCGCGCCTGACGCGGACCTATACCGACCGGCACGGCCTGAAGGACAATCTGAAGGAAATGCTGGAGGTCGACATTTCCAAGCAGCAGCAATCCTCCGACTGGGCGGCCGAGAAGCTCTCGCCCGCGCAGCTCGAATATGCCGCCTCGGACGTGCTCCATCTCCACGCCCTGCGCGACAAGCTGATGGCGCGCCTTGTGCGCGACGGCCGGCTGGCGCATGCGGAAGCCTGCTTCACCTTCCTGCCGACGCGCGCCAAGCTGGACCTCCTCGGCTGGGAGGAAACCGACATCTTCGCCCACAGCTGAACCGTTCCTTGCAGCATCCATCCTGCCCGGACCTGCTCCATAGGCTGGCCGCAGCCGCCCGATACCCCCGAAATCCGGCAGGCGCAGGCTTAACGCACGGTTAATCCCCTGCGGCCTATTCTCTCCGGCGAGACCGGAGGTTGCCATGTTGACACCCCTGCAGAGCGCGCAGTCCACCGCCGCCGTCTCGGCGATGCAGTCGATCGTCGAAACGCTGGAGGAGCGCCGCCGCGAGGAGGCCGAAAAGGCCAGCGGACGGCCGAAGGACGACGTCCAGAAACAGGCGAACCTGCGCTCCGACGATACGACGCGGCAGGCCAATGCGCGCATCAACGAACATTTCTTCGGCAGCAATGCCCGCGGCGGGGAAACGCTCGCCAAGCTGATCTCCCGCTTCAGCGACATGCTCGGCATCGCGCAGCAGGATGGCGAAGGCGCCCGCGCCTTCGCTCAGCGCCTTTCCGACCGGCTGGCGCTCATCGGTGAGGCTTCCCTTCCCGCCAAGGGCAGCACGCTCGGCGTCACCCTTGAGGGCCTCGGCACCACGCTCACCGCCGTCAAGCAGGCCATGGCTGGCCCGTCGGACGATGCGACGGCCAACCTTGTCGCCCGCCTTGCGCTTGCCGCCGGCGTGACGCAGGGCGAAGCCGAAGCGGATGCCGACTTCGAGCAGCGCCTTTCCGGCATGCTGACGCGCCTTCGCGGCGAACTGCCGGAAGACGTGGAGACGCTGGAAAAGAAGTCCGGCCTTGCCGATCTCGGCCTCAAGGCGACCGATCTCGTCGCGGCGATCCGCAACCCCTACGGCACGGAAGCCGCCCGGGTGAAGGACGCGCTTGCAGAGAAGGCTGCGGACGAGAAGGCGCTGACGCCCGAAATGCGCAAGGTGCTCGCCCGTCTGGAGGACGCGGCGGACCCGAAGACCATCGAGGAACTGAAGCTCGACCGGACCCGGCGCGACCCGACCCGCATCGAGGATGCGGAAACGCGCCAGGAGCGCGAGGAGACGATCCGCTCACTGGAAGCCGGCGAAAAGCTGGAGGACGTGCAGGA
>CAMLOC010000553.1 GCA_946481465.1 uncultured Shinella sp.
ATACTCTGGGAGGAGATGAAATGTCCGGACGGCGTAAGCCTGCCATGGGCGGGAGATTGCCCGGAACGCGCGGCGACGGGGTCGCCCGCGCTTGCGGCAGGGGTATCTGACGACATGGCGTTGACATTCTGGCGACGGTCCAGCGTCTTCGCGAAGACCACCACGCTTCCGTTTCTCGTCCTGATTGTTGGGGTCGGCGGCTATTCCTGGGCGCAGGTCGTGCTGATGGCCTTTTCCCATCTGCGCATCGAGGCGGGGGAGTTCGTCTGGCAGCCGGCAGGGCTCGACAATTTTCGCGAGATCCTCGCCAACGAGCTGGCCATGTACTCGCTGGCGGTCACGGCTCTCTTCGTGGTCGCGACCGTCGTCCTGTCCGTTGTCCTCGGCCTGGTACTGGCGCTGCTCGTCCAGCGCAGCAGGCGGCTCAACCGCATCTCGCAGGTCGTCCTTCTGTGGCCGGCAATCGTGGCGCCCGTCGTGGTGAGCCTCATCTGGCTCCTGATCCTCAGCCCGAACATCGGCGTGCTCAACAAGCTGCTCGATACGGTGCGGCTGCCGACCCAGGACTGGCTCGGCACGGACGTCGGCGCGATCGTCGCTATCATCATCGTCGACGTCTGGCACTGGACTCCGGTCGCCTTCCTCATGCTTTATACGGCGCTCTGCGCGGTCGACGAGGAGGCCATCGAGGCGGCGCGCTGCGACGGCGCCAACGAGTGGCAGGTGATCCGCTACATCAAGATCCCCATGCTGATGCCGGCGATCATCGGAACGGTCTTCATCCGGGCGATCATGGGCGTGAAGGCCTTCGACGAGATGTACCTCCTGACGGCAGGCGGCCCGAACGGTGCCACGACGCTGGTCTCGCTGCATATCCGCGACGTCTTCTTCGACCAGTTGAACTACGGCTACGGCTCCGCCTTCAGTGTTCTGCTCGTCGCGCTGATGTCGCTCGCCATTGGCGCGGGGCTGCTCGTCAAGCACCTGCGTGCCATCCAGCCCTTTTCTGCAACGCGTGAGGTGGAAGCATGACCGCCGGCAGCCATGCCATCAAGACAGGGACCCTTACCGACGCGCGGTTGCGGCGGCGTAAGGATCTCACCGACCTCACCTGCGATGCCGTCTTGGCGCTGCTCCTGCTGCTCTTCATCGCCCCCATCGCGTGGATGATCGTGCTTTCCTTCCAGTCGGACCGGGCGATCATTTCGATGTTCTGGGAGCTGGACCTGACGCTGGACAACGTGACCGCCATCCTGGCGGACGACCAGCCCTTCCGCGCGCAGCTCGCCAACAGCCTCGTCATCGTGGCGGGAACGGTCGTCCTGTGCGGCATCGCCTCGACCCTTGCGGGCTACGGCCTTTCCAAGCTGCGGCTGCCGTGGTGGCTGACCGCCACGGTCGGCGCGTCCTGCGCCGTGGTCCCGATGCTGCCGCCGATGGCACTCGTGCCGGGCTTCTACGTGACGCTGATCCAGACGGGCCTCCTCGGATCGCTCGCCGGCCTCATCATCCTCAACACGATCCTCAACCTGCCGTTCGCCACGCTGCTCATGAAGATCGGCTTCGACGAGATCCCGCCCGCCCTGCAGGAGGCGGCCTCCATCGACGGCGCGAGCGAGGCGCGGTCCTTCTGGACGATCATGCTGCCGCTCGTCACGCCGAGCCTGATCACCACCTCGCTCTTCACGGCCATCATGACCTGGAACGAGTTTCTCATGGGGCTGACGATGACGTCTGGCGGTACGACCTCGCCGCTCTCCGTGGGCATCGCATCGCTGGTGCAACCCTACGAGGTCCGCTGGGGCCAGCTCTCTGCCGTCGGCAGCCTTGCCGTGGTGCCGATCATGATTGCGAGCGTGCTCGCCAGCAAACGCATCATCGCCGGCATGACGCGCGGCTCCGTCAAGTAAATGCACCGATTGATCTCAGGGAGGAACAGATGATCAAGCAAACCGAAACCGCGCGCCTGCCCCTATTCCGGCGCCAGGTTCTCAAGGGGATCGCCGCCGCGGGTGCGGCGGGCGTGGCAGGCCTTCCGGCATGGGGGGCGGCCGCCGCCGCCGAGGTCAGGGAGCTGATCGTGCTGACCGGCACGACGCCCTGGCTGCCGGCCTATCAGAAGGCGGCCGCGGCTTACGAGGCGGAAAAGGGCGTGAAGATCACCTTCCGGCCGTTCCCCTATGGCGGCATGCGCACCCAGATGACCAACGCGATCCAGAGCAAGAACGACGCCTTCGACGTCTTCCAGCTCGACGAGCCGTGGACCGGTCAGTTCTACGACAACGGCTGGATCAAGCCGATCGACGAGATCATCGAAGGCTATGCGCTCGATCCGAACATCTTGACCTACGACAGCCTGCCGCTGTGGGACAGGCAGCAAAGGCTAGGCGTGGCCGGCGGGCAGGTGATGGGCCTGCCGATCAACGGCAATGTCGATCTCTTCGTCTACCGCAAGGACATCTACGACAAGCTGGGTCTGCAGGTGCCGCGCACCTGGGACGAGGCGATCGAGAACGGGAAAAAGGCGGTGGAGGCCGGCGAGGTCCGGTACGGCTATGTCACGCGCGGCCAGCCGACGACGGGCGGCCAGTCGGTCAGCTACGAGTTCATGCATGTGCTCTACGGCTTCAGTGCCGACTGGTTCACCGTCGACGACGGCTCGCTCGTGCCGGCGATCAACAGCGAGGCGGCAAAGGCCGCGGCGACGACCTTCCGCCGCCTTCTGGAACTGGGGCCGTCCCGGCCGCAGACGGTCGGGCAGGCGGATTGCATCGCGCTCATGCAGAGCGGCCAGGCCCTGCAGGGACATTTCGTGGCGGCCGGCATGCCGCAGCTCGAAGACGGGTCCCGCTCTTCCGTCGTCGGAAAATGCGGCTATTCCGTCGTGCCGGCGGGATCGCTCGACCAGCCGGTTCCGGCGAGCGGCGTGTGGTCCCTCTGCGTGCCGGCAGGCCAGGCGCCGGAGCGCCAGCGCGCGGCCGCCGAGTTCATCGTCTGGATGCTGGAAAAGAAGCAGCAGGAGGTCTTTGCCGGCGCGGGCGGCATTCCGACGCGCAAGGACATCGACGTCTCGGGCGCCGGCGCGCTCCGGCCGATCATGGAAGCGGCGCGCGATTCCGCGCCCCTGGCCCGCGGCTCGATCCGATACGTCTTTGCCGCCCAGATGCTCGAGGCCGTCGAACCGGTCATCGGCCAGATCGGCTCGGGCGAGGTGGAGGTCGCCGCGGCGCTCGATGGCCTGCAGGCAAAGCTCGCGGACATCGCCAAGGCAAGCGGCTTTGCGAAGTAGCGAGGGTTGATCCCGTCACGTAGCCCGCCGCGGTGCGGCGGGCTACGTAAACAGGACGGCCTCGGAACGGAGATTTCGAACACCTGCGACTGCCGGCTCCCGGGCCGGCGGAACGACCCTGCCGTGCCTGGAGCGTTCCAGCCGAAGCGAAGCCGCTTCGGCGTCGGATAATGCGGAAAAACAAGAATCTGGAGCATTTCCGGAACTCTGGTTCATCGGAAATGCTCCGGAATCCGCTACCCGAGCGATCGGTGGCGCAACCAACTGAGAGAGCATCGATGACCAAGCGTCCCAATATCGTCCTTGTCCTTGCCGATGACA
>CAMLOC010000554.1 GCA_946481465.1 uncultured Shinella sp.
CCGGCGTCAACATCACCTACAAGCTGCTCTACAACGACGCGGTCGCCATGACCGGCGGGCAGACGGTCGACGGCCCGCTCAGCCCCGAGGCGATGACGCGGCAGCTTTTGGCCGAGGGCGTGGCGCCGATCTACCTCGTCTCCGACCACCCGGAGACCTATTCGCCGGCAATGCTCGCGCCCGGCGTCATCCTGCGTCATCGCGACGAGATGGACCGGGTGATGCGCGATATCCGCGAGGCGCCCGGCTGTTCGGCCATCGTCTACGTGCAGACCTGCGCGGCGGAAAAGCGCCGCCGCCGCGCGCGCGGCCTGATGGCGGATCCGCCTGTCCGCCTGGTGATCAACCCCGCCGTCTGCGAAGGCTGCGGCGACTGTTCCACCCAGTCGAACTGCGTCTCCGTCGAACCGCTCGAAACGGAATTCGGCCGCAAGCGCAAGATCAACCAGTCGACCTGCAACAAGGACTATTCCTGCCTCAAGGGCTTCTGCCCATCCTTCGTGACGGTCGAGGGCGGCCGGCTGCGCAAGGCCGCGCGCTCCAATCCCGACCTCTCGGGCATTGCCGAACCCGAGGTCGTGACAATCGGCGAGCGCGCCTACAACATCGCCATTGCCGGCATCGGCGGCACCGGCATCCTGACGATCAGCGCCATCCTCGGCATGGCCGCCCATCTCGACGGCAAGGCGCCGATGATCCTCGACATGGCGGGGCTCGCCCAGAAGGGCGGCGCCGTCATGAGCCACCTGCGCATCGGCCTTGCCGACGAGGACGTCTCCTCGCCGCGCATCGTCACCGGCGGCGCGGACCTCCTCATCGCCGCCGACGACGTGGTGGCCGCCTCGAAGGATGCCGTGACGCTCTGCGACCGGTATCGAACGACCGGCGTCGTCAACACGAAGCTGACGCCGGTCGCCGATTTCGTGCGCAAGCGCGACTTCGATTTCCGCCGCCGTGATGTCGAGGGCGCGGTGCGCGCAGCGCTGCGTGATCCCTCCCACCTGCTGGACTTCACGACGATCGCCGAGAAGGTCGCCGGCAATGCCATGGCGACGAACATCCTGATGACGGGTTTCGCCTGGCAGAAGGGGCTGATCCCGCTGACGCGCCAGTCGATCGAGCAGGCGATCGTGCTGAATGGCGTCGCCGTCGATGCCACGCTCTCCGCTTTCAGCTGGGGTCGCCTGATCGCCGCCGACCCGGCCCGCGCCGAGCGCCTGCTCACCCCTGGAAAACCGGTCGTGACGCTGGAGACCATGGCGACGGAAGAACTGATCGCCCATCGCATGAAGCACCTGACGGCCTACCAGAACGCCGCGCTTGCCGAACGCTACAGGGCGCTGGTCGAGCGCGTGCGCCAGGCGGAACGGGCGCTCGGGCCGGACGATCGATTGACCCGTGCCGTCGCGCATGTCCATGCCCGGCTCCTCGCCTACAAGGACGAATACGAGGTGGCGCGGCTCTTCACCGACCCGGCCTTCAAGCAGGGATTGGCCGAGCAGTTCGAGGGCAATTACGCCATCGCCTTCAACCTCGCGCCGCCTTTCCTCAAGGGCGAGGATGCGACCGGTCGCCCGAAAAAGCGCCGCTTCGGCCGCTGGATGCTGCCGGCCTTCGGCCTGCTCGCCCGCCTGAAGGACCTGCGCGGCACTGCCTTCGATCCGTTCGGCCGCACGGCGGAGCGTCGCATGGAGCGCCAGATCATTGCCGACTATGCGGCGCTCACCGAGCATGTGCTGGAAAATCTCCGCCGCGAGAACCTCGACGCCGCCGTTGCGCTCCTGTCGCTTTACGGCGACATTCGTGGCTATGGCCCGGTGAAGGCGGCGGCGGTGAAGCGGGTGCGGGCGCGCGAGGCGGAGATGCGCCTGGCTTTCGACACGGCAGGACAACAAAGGGCGGCCGCCTGAGGCCGCGAGGAAGAGATAGGCGGATGCCGGGGCATCCGGCCGGGGAGGACGGACATGTACGACGCTGCGATGGGCTTCGGGCTTGGTGAGGAAATCGACGCGCTGAGGGAAAGCGTGCGGCGTTTTGCGAGCGATCGTATCGCCCCGCAGGCGGCGGAGATCGACCGCAGCAACACCTTCCCCATGTCGCTCTGGCGCGAATTGGGCGATCTCGGCCTGCTCGGCATCACCGCGCCGGAAGGTCATGGCGGGTCCGGCATGGGCTATCTCGCCCATTGCGTGGCCATGGAGGAGATCAGCCGCGCTTCCGCCTCGGTGGGCCTCAGCTACGGCGCCCATTCCAACCTCTGCGTCAACCAGATCGTGCGCAATGCCAGCGCCGCGCAGCGGGAAAAATACCTGCCGAAACTCATCTCCGGCGAGCATGTCGGCGCGCTCGCCATGTCGGAGCCGGGCGCGGGCTCCGATGTCGTCTCGATGAAGCTGCGCGCCGAAAAGCGCGGCGACCGCTACGTGTTGAACGGCAACAAGATGTGGATCACCAACGGGCCGGATGCGGACGTGCTGGTCGTCTATGCCAAGACGGATCCCGAAGCCGGTTCGCGCGGCATCACCGCCTTCCTCATCGAAAAGGGTTTTCCGGGCTTCTCGACGGCGCAGAAGCTGGACAAGCTCGGCATGCGCGGCTCCAACACCTGCGAACTCGTCTTCACCGATTGCGAGGTGCCGGAGGAGAACGTGATGGGCACCGTCGGGCGCGGCGTCAACGTGCTGATGTCCGGCCTCGATTACGAGCGCGTCGTGCTTTCGGGCGGCCCGCTCGGCATCATGGCCGCCTGCCTTGACGTGGTCATCCCCTATCTGCACGAGCGCAGGCAGTTCGGCCAGTCGATCGGCGAGTTCCAGCTGATGCAGGGCAAGGCGGCCGACATGTATGTCGCGTTCAACGCCGCGCGCGCCTATGTCTATGCCGTGGCCGCCGCCTGCGACCGGGGCGAGACCACGCGCAAGGACGCTGCCGGCTGCATCCTGCTTTCCGCCGAAAGCGCCACGAAGCTCGCCCTCGAAGCCATCCAGGCGCTCGGCGGCAACGGTTATATCAACGACTATCCGACGGGCCGCCTGCTGCGCGATGCGAAACTCTACGAGATCGGCGCCGGCACCTCGGAGATCCGCCGCATGCTCATCGGCCGTGAAATCTTCCAGGAGACGCTGTAATGCCGATCCTCCCCTCGGCCGTGAACACCCGCGGCGAGACCTTTGCGGTAAACCGCAAGGCCATGCTCGAGGCGCTGGCGCTTGTCGAGGAAGCGGCCGGCCTTGCCATGGAGGGCGGCGGGGCGAAGGCGCGCGAGCGCCATGTCTCCCGCGGCAAGCTCCTGCCGCGCGACCGCGTCGCGCAATTGCTCGACCCGGGCTCGCCCTTCCTCGAAATCGGCCTTACCGCCGGCCATGGCCTCTATGACGGCGCCTCGCCCTCCGGCGGCATGATCGCCGGCATCGGCCGCGTCTCCGGCCGCGACTGCATGATCCTCTGCAACGATGCGACGGTGAAGGGCGGCACCTACTATCCCATCACCGTGAAGAAGCATCTTCGCGCGCAGGAGATTGCGGCGGAGAACCGGCTGGCCTGCATCTATCTCGTCGATTCGGGCGGGGCGAACCTGCCGAACCAGGACGAGGTCTTCCCCGACCGCGA
>CAMLOC010000555.1 GCA_946481465.1 uncultured Shinella sp.
ACGAGCCGACGCGCGGCATCGACGTCGGCACGAAGCAGCAGATCTACCATTTCATCTCGGCACTCGCCCGCGACGGCAAGTCGATCATCGTCGTCTCTTCCGAGATGCCGGAGATCATCGGCCTGTGCACGCGCGTCGCCGTGATGCGGGAAGGGCGGATCGTCGGCATTCTCGAAGGCGAGGAGATCTCCGAGCAGGAGATCATGCGCTATTCGGCAGGGTTGAAGAAGAAGACCGCCGCCTGAGCCTTGCGCCGGCGGCATCACACGAAAATCAGGTTGGGGACGGACATGACGGCAAGCGACGACGCGGTCGAAACGAAGGGCAGGGGCCGCAGCTGGCGGGATGTGGATCTGAGGGCCGTCGCGCCCTTCGCGGCGCTGGCCCTGCTGCTCGTCGTCGGCGCGCTGGTGAACCCCAATTTCATCGGCTTCACCAACCTGGCGAACGTCGCGACGCGTAGCGCCTTCATCGCGATCATCGCGGTCGGCGCCACCTTCGTCATCTCGTCCGGTGACCTCGACCTGTCGGTCGGTGCCATGGTCGCCTTCGTCGCCAGCCTCATGATCCTCTTCATGAATTCCGGGGCGATCGCCGATCCCTCGCTGATGCTGACGGCCGCGATGGTGCTTGCGGTGGTCATCGGCGCGGGCTGCGGCCTTCTGAACGGCCTCATCACCACCGTCGGCAAGATCGAGCCCTTCATCGCCACGCTGGGCACGATGGGCATCTATCGCGGCCTGACGACCTGGCTGTCGCAGGGCGGCGCGATCACACTGCGTGAGCCGGAATTGCAGGCGCTCTATCGCCCGGCCTATTTCGGCTCGGTCCTCGGCGTGCCGGTGCCGATCGCCGTCATCTTCGTTGTCACCGCCATCGCCGCATTCGTTCTCTATCGCATGCGCTACGGCCGGCATGTTGTGGCCGTCGGTTCGAACCGCGACGTGGCGCGCTATTCCGGCATCCCGGTCGACCGGGTGCGCACCATCGCCTTCGTCATCCAGGGCCTGTGCGTTGCCATCGCCGTGCTGCTCTACGTGCCGCGCCTCGGCTCCACCTCGGCGACGACGGGCATTCTCTGGGAATTGCAGGCGATCACCGCCGTCGTCGTCGGCGGCACGGCGCTGAAGGGCGGGGCGGGCCGCGTCTGGGGCACGATCTGCGGCGCCTTCATCCTGGAGCTGGTCGGCAATATCATGCTGCTCTCCAACTTCATCAGCGAATATCTGATCGGGGCCATCCAGGGCGCGATCATCATCATTGCGATGCTCGTCCAGCGCTCGCTGGTGCGCAAATCGTGAGACCAGGCGGTTCCAGCCCTGGAACCGCGGGGAAGTAGCCGGGTCTACGGGTCGCCCGGTTCGGAACAAAGACCTGCTTTTGGGAGGAAACTCATGCGCAAGAAACTACTGGGCCTGACGGTCGCGGCGTTCGCCGTCTTCACCGGCGTCGCCCATGCACAGGAAGAGAAGAAGGTGACGATCGGCGTCTCGATCCCGGCAGCCAGCCACGGCTGGACGGCCGGCGTGATCTTCCACGCCGAGCGCGTCGCCAAGCTTCTCATGGCGAGCCATCCCGGCCTCAACGTCGTCGTCAAGACCTCGCCGGACCCGGCAAGCCAGGCAAACGCCGTGCAGGACCTTGCAACGCAGGGCATCGACGCGCTCGTCATCCTGCCGACGGATCCCGATCCGCTGGTCAACGCGATCAAGGAGATCAAGGATAGCGGCACCTTCGTCGCGCTGGTCGACCGTGCGCCGAGCACCAACGACAATTCGGTGCGCGACCTCTACGTCGCCGGCAACAACTTCGCGCTCGGCCAGACGGCCGGCGAATACATCAAGACCACGACGCCGGAAGCCGAAGTCGTCGTCATTCGCGGCATGCCGATCCCGATCGACCAGGAACGCCAGGACGGTTTCGACAAGGGTATCGAAGGCTCGAGCGTCAAGGTTCTCGACCGCCAGTACGGCAACTGGAACCGCGACGACGCCTTCAAGGTCATGCAGGACTATCTCACCAAGTACCAGAAGATCGATGTGGTCTGGTGCCAGGACGACGACATGGCCGTCGGCGTGCTGCAGGCCATCGAACAGGCCGGCCGCACGGACATCCAGTATGTCGTGGCCGGTGCCGGCTCGAAGGACATGATCAAGAAGGTCATGGACGGCGACAAGATGATCCCGGTCGACGTGCTCTATCCGCCGGCAATGGTCGGCACCGCGCTCGAAATGACGGCCGCCAACTTCTACGGCCAGGTGCCGGTGCGCGGCGTCTACACGATCGACGCGACGCTGGTGACGAAGGACAACGCGAAGGACTTCTACTTCCCGGACTCCCCGTTCTGATCTGACGGAAAGGAGCCGCCCGGGCCATGACGGCCCGGGCGGTTTTCCACATTGCCCGCCCGGCCAAAGACCGGTAGCCTGCCACGCGCTGCGGTACGTACCGCAAGAATATATCAGACCGGCCGCGCGGATGGCCCGGTCCATGGAGGACGCCACAGATGAAGACGATCAAGGGCCCGGCCCTGTTTCTCGCCCAGTTCGCCGGCGATGCCGCACCGTTCAATTCCTGGGATTCGATCACCAAATGGGCCGCCGACATCGGCTACAAGGGCGTGCAGGTCCCGAGCTGGGACGGACGCTTCATCGACCTGAAGAAGGCGGCCTCCTCCAAGACCTATTGCGACGAGTTCGCCGGCAAGGCACGCGAGAACGGCGTCGAGGTCACCGAGCTTTCCACCCATCTGCAGGGCCAGCTCGTCGCCGTGCATCCGGCCTATGACGAGGCCTTCGACGGGTTCGCGGCGCCGGAAGTGCGCGGCAATCCGAAGGCGCGGCAGGAATGGGCGGTCGAGCAGGTGAAGCTCGCGCTCACCGCCTCGAAGAACCTCGGCCTCGATGCGATGGCGAGCTTTTCCGGCGCGCTCGCCTGGCCCTTCGTCTATCCCTGGCCGCAGCGTCCCGCCGGTCTCGTCGAGACCGCCTTCGACGAACTGGCGAAGCGCTGGAAGCCGATCCTCGACCATGCCGAGGATTGCGGCGTGGACGTCTGCTACGAGATCCATCCGGGCGAGGATCTGCATGATGGCATCACCTACGAGATGTTCCTGGAGCGCACCGGCAACCATACCCGCGCCTGCATGCTTTACGATCCCTCGCACTATGTGCTGCAGTGCCTCGACTATCTCGACAATATCGACATCTACAAGGACCGCATCCGCATGTTCCATGTGAAGGATGCCGAGTTCAACCCGACGGGGCGGCAGGGCGTCTATGGCGGCTACCAGGGCTGGGTGAACCGCGCAGGGCGCTTCCGTTCGCTCGGCGACGGCCAGGTCGATTTTGGTGCCGTCTTCTCCAAGATGGCGGCCAACGATTTTGCCGGCTGGGCCGTGGTCGAATGGGAATGCGCGCTGAAGCATCCGGAAGACGGCGCGCGCGAAGGCGCGGAATTCGTCAAGCACCACATCATCCGCGTCACCGAGAAGGCCTTCGACGATTTTGCCGGCGGCGGCACGGACGAGGCGGCCAACCGGCGGCTGCTTGGAATTTGACAGCTAGGCGGTTCGCCCCTCATCCGGCTGCCGCCACCTTCTCCCCGC
>CAMLOC010000556.1 GCA_946481465.1 uncultured Shinella sp.
TTCGCTATCGTTCCATCATCGTAACATCGATTTGGGCAGGCGCGCGGGAGGGCGGTGATGATTGCGTTCGTGAAAGGCGGCCTTGCCGCGCTGATGGTGTCCGTCCTTGCCGGCGGCGCTCTTGCCGCCGAGGCCGGCCCGGCGGACCTTGCCGTCGCCCGCAGCCTTGCGACCATGCTGCAATCGGCGCGGGCGGTCGTTTCCACCAACCAGGCGCGGATCAACGATCCCGCGCTCGGCGACAAGGGCCTTTCGGGCGCCGCGGTCCTGGAAAAGGCGATCGACAATTACCGGCAGGCGACGGGCCGCGATCCGGCCAGCATCGATCCGGCCTCCTACGAGGGTCGGCTCATTCGGGCGCAGATGGACGCCGTGGTCGAGGTGATGGACGCCAACCAGGCGACGATCAACGCCAAGGGCACGGGCTTCAAGGGGTTTATCCCCGCCACTTTCACACGCCTCGTCAACGAGGCCTTCGAGGCGCGCGTGGGCGCGGAGGCGAGCATGAAGTTCACCGCGCCGCCCGTGCTGATCCGCAACCGCAAGGCCCGGCCTGACGCCTTCGAGGCCGCGGCGATCCGCGACTATCTCGAAAAGGCCGACTGGCCGAAGGGCCAGATCTACTCGGCCCTGGTGTCGGAGGCGGGCGGGGAGCGGGCGCGCGTCATGGTGCCGGAATATTACGTGCCCTCGTGTCTCACCTGTCACGGCGACCCGGCCGGCGAGCTCGACATCACCGGCTATCCCAAGGAAGGCGCCCATGAGGGCGATCTCGGCGGGGTGATCAGCATCGGGCTCATCCCGCAATGAGCCGTTCGTCCCCGTCGTTCCTCTCGCTGCGGCGCCTGTCGATCCGGGTGCGGCTGGTCCTCCTGGCGGCGGTGCTGCTTTTTGCGACCATCGGCAGCAGCCTCTTCACCCGCAGCGAGCTTTCCGCGGCGCTGGAATCGGGCGACGAGGCCAACCGCATCGCCGAGATCATCGCCCTGTCGGACGACGTGCGCGCCGCCTTCAACAGCCTGCGCTACTGGCAGGCCGACCTTTCCGTCAGCCTCTTGACGCTGGCCGAGACCCGCGCCGGCGAGGCCCGCACACGGCTTGGCGAACGGCTCGACCGGCTGGCCGAGCACCGCCCGGCCGAGGCCGAGGCGATCCGCAAGGAGGTCGCCCGCTTCGACGCGCTCGCGACCCAGGCGGTCGATGCCTATACCGACGACCAGCGCGTCATCGGCAACACCCATTTCGCCGAGGCGCGGCGCTCCGGCATCAGCGTGGACGAGCAGTTGACGGCGCTGCACGGCGAGCTTTCGCAGCAGGCCGCCGCCGCGCGGGCGAACATCCTCAGGCAGTTCGAGCGGGCGGCCAATGTCGCCTCGCTGCTCTCGATCGCCGCCGTCATCGTCGGCGGGGTGCTGACCATCGTCATCCTCGGCTCGATCCTGAAGCCGCTCGGCGAGATCGTCGCGGCCGTGCGCGGCCTGACGGCGGGCGATGCGGATGTCGTGGTGCCCGAGGCCGCCGCCGACGAACTCGGCAAGGTCGGCGCCGCCCTCCAGCTTCTGAAGGAAGGCCAGGCGGAGCGCGCGCGGCTGACCGAGGAGGCCGAGCACCAGCGCCGCACCCTCGTCGACGCCATCGAGAGCATCGCGGAAGGCTTTACGCTCTACGGGCCCGACGAGCGGCTGCTGATCGTCAACCAGCGTTTCCGCGACATGCATCCCGTGCATGACGAGATGGTGCCCGGCACCTCCACCTTCCGCGACGTCATCGAGGCGGGCGGGCGGCATGTCGTCGAACTCGACAAGCCCTTCGACGAATGGTTCGCCGCCCGGCTCGCCTCGCACGATCACAGCGCCACCCGCGTCACGCCGTTCCGCGACGGGCGCTGGATGCAGATCAGCGAGCGCCGCACCCATGAGGGCGGCTTCACCATCGTCTATGTCGACATCACCGAACTGCACCAGCGCCAGCGGGAGCTGGAACTGGCGCGCGACGAGGCGCAGCGCGCCACGCAGGTGAAGTCCGAGTTCCTGGCCAATATGAGCCACGAATTGCGCACGCCGCTGAACGCCATCATCGGCTATGCGCAGATCCTGCAGGAGGACGCGGAGGATACCGGCCAGGCCGATTTCCTGCCGGACCTGAAGAAGATCGAAAGCGCCGGCAACCACCTGCTCGGCCTCATCAACGGCATTCTCGACCTGTCGAAGATCGAGGCGGGGCGCATGGAGGTCTATCGCGAGCGCTTCGACATCGGCGCCCTGACGCAGGACGTCGCCGCGCTGATCCGCCCGCTCGCCGCCAAGAACGACAATACGTTCGTGGTGGAATGCCCGGCCGATATCGGCACGATCGAGACCGACGTCACCAAGGTCAAGCAGGCGCTGCTGAACCTTCTCAGCAATGCCAGCAAGTTCACGGAGAAGGGCACGGTCACCCTCACCGTGGCGCGCGAGGGCGCCGGCGCCGACCGGCTCCTGTCGCTGACCGTGCGCGACACCGGCATCGGCATGAACGAGGAACAGCTCGGCCGCCTCTTCCAGGCGTTCTCCCAGGCCGACAGCTCGACCTCGCGCAAGTTCGGCGGCACCGGCCTCGGCCTTGCCATCAGCCGCAGCTTCGCCCTCATGCTCGGCGGCGACCTGACGGTGGAGAGCCGGCCGGGCGAGGGCTCGCGCTTCACCTTCATCCTGCCCGATCCGGACGAGGCGGCGGCGGACGACGAAGGCCTTGCCGGCGCGGAAGCGGGCCTTGCCGGCAATCCGGAACAGGGGGAGCGGCCCGCGATCCTCGTCGTCGACGACGACGAGGCGTCGATGAACATCATCGGCTCGCATCTCAAGCGCGACGGTTACCGGGTGCTCTATGCCGGGGCGGGCGAACAGGCGCTGGAAATGGCGCGCAAGCACCGCCCCGCCGCCATCACGCTCGATATCCTGATGCCGCAGATGGACGGCTGGTCGGTGCTCGTCGCGCTGAAATCCGATCCGGAGCTTGCCGCCATCCCCGTCGTCATCGTCTCCATCAGCAACGAGAAGGCGCTCGGCTTCACGCTCGGCGCGGCCGCCATGCTGGCCAAGCCCGTCGACCGGGGCGAGCTCAGCGATTTCATCGCGCGGCTGACCGGCGGCAGCCAGGGCGGCACGGTGCTGGTGGTGGAGGACGACCCGGCGACGCGGCTGCTCATGCAGCGCACCGTCGAGCGGCTCGGGCGCAGCGTGGCGCTGACGGAGAACGGGCGCCAGGGCATGGCATGGCTTTCCGCCAATCCGCCGCCGGTCGCCATCCTCCTCGACCTGCAGATGCCGGAAATGAACGGCTTCGAATTCCTCGCGGCCCTGCGCGAGCGGGAGGAATGGGACGCGGTGCCGGTCGTCGTCGTCACCGCCAAGCATCTCAGCAATGCCGAACGGGACCTGCTCAGCGCCCGGGCGACGCAGATCATCGGCAAGGGCAAGGGCGCCCATGTGGAACTGACGCAGGCGCTGCGCGAGGTCATCGTCACGCGGGCGCGCAAGATCGATCGGGAGTTGACGCCATGACGAGGATCCTGCTGGTCGAGGACAACGAGATGAACCGCGACATGCTGTCGCGGCGGCTGACCC
>CAMLOC010000557.1 GCA_946481465.1 uncultured Shinella sp.
GCCGCTCGGCATCGACCTGATGGCGGCATGCCGCACCGGCGGCATCCCGATGTCTGCCTCCTTCCGATACCTGCTGCCGTTCATCGGCGTCATGTCGCTCATCATGTTCCTGTTCGTTCTTTTCCCGGGCCTGATGACGCTGATGTCTTTCGGCATGTGAAGCGCTTCGTCTGCAATTGCATTTGAAAGGTGAACCATGTCGTTCGCACAGACTACCCGCATCAATATCGATCGTTTCTGGTCGACGATCGAGAGTTCCGCCGAGATCGGCAAGGGGCGGCCCGGCGGCCTCGCTCGCCTCACGCTGACGGATGACGATCGCCGGATGCGCGACATGTTCGTCAGCTGGTGCCGGGATGCCGGCCTCAGTGTCGAGATCGACGAGCTCGGCAATATCTTCGGCCGGCGCGAGGGTCTGGACCCCTCGCTTGCGCCCATCCTGATCGGCAGTCATCTCGACACGCAGATCAATGGCGGCCGCTTCGATGGCATTACCGGCGTGCTCGCCGGGCTCGAAGTGGTGCGCACGTTGAACGATGCCGGGCATGTCACCCGCCGGCCCATCGTCGTCGTCGACTGGACGAACGAAGAGGGGGCACGCTTCTCCCCGCCAATGGTCGCCTCCGGCTGTTTCGTCGGCGCATATGACGTGGATTGGGTGAAAGACCTGATCTCGGACGACGGTGCGCGTTTCGGTACGGAACTTGCACGCATCGGCTACGATGGCAACAGGCCCTGCCGTGCCGGCGAGATCGATGCCTATTACGAACTGCATATCGAGCAGGGTCCGATCCTCGATCTCGAAAAGCGCGATGTCGGCGTGGTGACGGGCGGCTATCCGAGTTACGGCATGCGGGTACGCTTTACCGGCAAGACGGCCCATACCGGCCCGACGCCGATGGACCTGCGCCGCAATGCGCTCGTCGCCGGCGCCCGCTGGCTGACGGCCGTGGACGATATCGGCTGGGATTTTGCGGTGGGTGACGGCAAGGCGACGGGTGCGCGATTGGCCGCCTGGCCGAACAAGCCCGGCATCCTGTCCGATACCGCCCAGGCGATCTGCGACGTACGCCACCCTGATCCCGCAACAGCGCGGGTCATGGGCGAAAAAATGCGCCGGGCGGTCTTCGAAAGTGCGGCCCGAGCCGGCTGCGACGCGGTTATCGAGGATGAATGGTTCTGGGGCGGCGACATCTTCGACCATGCGATGGTGGATGGTATCCGCACGCAGGCCGTGCGGATGGACTACAACTGGCGCGATATCCAGTCCCAGGCGGGGCATGACGCTTATTTCCTCGCCCGGCATTGCCCGACCGCAATGATCTTCACGCCCTGCAAGGGCGGCATTACCCACAATAACGAGGAGGATTGCGATCCCGACGATCTCGCGCCCGGCCTCAATGTCCTGCTGCACGCCGTCGTGGCGCGTGCCGACCGCTGATGGAGCGAGGGTGCCGAACAGGCACCCTCAATACATGTCGGGATAGAGGGCGCGCAGCTCCTGCATCAGGTCGATGAAATGCTGCTCGGCGCGGGAATAGGCGCAGTCGGGATGCGTCACCAGGAAAACATCGGCCCCAAGCGGGTAGCCCTTGATCTCCAGCGGCCAGAGTAGGCCGTTTGCGACCTCGTCGTGCACTGCCGTCAGCGGCAGGATGCCGATGCCGAGCCCGGCGACGATCATCCGCCGCACTTCCTCAAGATTGGGGCTTTGTCCGCTGATCCGCTCGCCGAGGCCGAGGCTCTGGCTGAGCACCGACATGGGTTCGAGGCCTAACCCCTCGGTGGCGCAGGTGAAGGACACGAAGGATTCCTGGCGTAGTTCCCGCTTTTCCACTTCCTTTCGGCCGAAGAATGGATGTTCGGCGCCGCAATAGACGCTGAATTCCTCGCGAAACAGCAAGTCGCAGTTCAGGCTGAAGACGGGACGCGCCAGCAGGCAGAGGCCGATGCCGCATTTCTCCGTCTGAATCCGTTTGATCGTGTCCTGGCTGTTCTGGACCTCCATGATCCAGGTAACGGACGGATAGCGCTGGTGATAGAGGCGCAGCGTCTCATTGATGAGGGGCGATTCCAGGTTCGAGATGATCTGGATGCGAACCTCGCCGAATTCTTCGACGGTCCTTTCCTGCGTGAGGTGGCCGATGCGTTCCACGGCGCGGAAAATCTCGCCGCATTCCTCGTAAACCTTCTGCCCCCGCGCCGTCAGCTCGAACTTCCGGCTGCCACGCAACACGAGTTGGCACGCCAGCTGTTCCTCCAGTCGTTGCAGTGCCTGGCTCACCGAGGGTTGGCTCATGTTCAGTCGCGCCGCCGCCCGTGTGAGACTACGCTCCTCGGCGATCATGAAGAACGACCGCAGGAGATTGAGATTTAGATCTGTCAACATCAACCCAACCTAGCGCTTAGCCCCGAAGCCGGCAATCCGATGCGACCATGATCAATGGCGATATCACTCCGACGGACAGGAGGCGGTTTTATGCGCATCCGAGCGGCCAAAAGAAAGCGACCGGCCTGCTGTCTTGACAGCGATAATATATCCGTTATTCTGGATGTATGGATAGCAATACGGCAATCGCGGCGCTCGGCGCCTTGGCCCAGACCACGCGGCTGGAGACCTTCCGGCTTCTCGTTCGGCACGAGCCTGACGGCATCCCGGCCGGCGAACTGGCGCGCCTCATTAATGTGCCGCAGAACACCATGTCGGCGCATCTCGCGACGCTGTTGCGGGCGGGCCTCGTCACGAGCGAGCGACAGAGCCGGTCGATCATTTACCGCGCCGACCTCAACGGCCTGCGAGACCTGACCCTGTTCCTGCTGAAGGACTGCTGCGGCGGATCGACGGAGCTTTGCACCCCGCTGATCGCCGAGCTGATGCCGTGCTGCAGCCCGGAGGCGAAGGCGTCATGAGCACCATCAGGCTGGAGCGGATCACAGGCAACGATATCGACCTCAAGACGGCCTTGACGGACGCCCATCTGCCCACCGACGACATCGGGGATGACGGCCGTACCTTCTTCAAGGCGTTGTCAACGGATGGCCGGATCGTCGGCTTTTCCGGTGTCGAGTGCTGCGAGGGCGACTATCTCCTCCGTTCCGTCGTCGTGCATCCGGATCGGCGTGGAACCGGCCTCGGCAAAGCCGTCGTCGAGGTGACGGTGGCGAGTCTCGACCCTGGCGGCGCCGTCTTCCTGGCAACGACGAGCGCGGCGTCGTTCTTTGCGCGCCTCGGATTTTCTGAAGTCCAGCGGGAAAGCGTGCCTGCTGCCGTGCTGGCGACCCGCCAGCTCTCCTCCATCTGTCCATCGTCAGCGACCATCATGAGGCTTACCCGGTCGCCGACCTAACCGCGGACCACGACCATGACCGACAAGACCTATAACGCGCTGTTCCTCTGCACGGGCAATTCCGCTCGTTCTATTCTCGCTGAATCCATTCTCAACAAGGAAGGTGGCGGACGGTTCAAAGCCTTCTCCGCCGGCAGCCAGCCGAAGGGCGAAGTCAACCCGCACGCCCTGACGGAACTCGAAGCGCTCGGCTATCCTTCGACGGGCTTCTCGTCGAAGAGCTGGGATGTGTTCGCGGAACACGGCGCGCCG
>CAMLOC010000558.1 GCA_946481465.1 uncultured Shinella sp.
AGCCGATGATCTCGGTCCGGGGCGGGTCGTAGACGGCGACGGTCTGGTAACCGACGATGCGTGCGCCTTCCAGCTTGACCGTGTAGCGCCCCGGCACCCATTTCGAGCCTTCGACGCGCACCCGCCGCCCGTCAAGCGCCTCGTACTCGGAGCGCGTCACGTCGAGATGGCCGCCCGGCTCGTGCAGGATGAACGGGTCGGAATTCTCGTAGAGCATGTGGGCCGAGACGGTATAGGGGGTCGCGGCGGCGTCCGACGCCATCGGCTCAATGGTGAAGCCGGCAGCGTCGAAATCGATCTGGATCACGCCGGAATTCGGCTGCGTGGTGGCAAGCGCCCCGCATTCGCCGACCTTGGCGCCGTGCCAGGCGGCGCCGGCATGGTCGCCGCGCACCACCGGCAGCGCCGCGATGATGGCCGTGTCGGTCGTCCGGCCGGCAATCACGATATCCGCGCCGGTGGCAAGCGCCGCGGCCACCTGCTCGACGCCGGCGAGCGCGACGATATTGGTGCAATCGTCGACGATGGCCTCGTTGACGTCGGGCGCGGCGGGCAGCGCGTGCAGGCGGCCGTTGCCGAGCGCGGCCTTCACCCGCTCCTTCGGCTGGCCGGACTTCAGCGTGGCGACCTTCACCTTCATGCCCTCCTCGAGGGCGATCTCGCGGGTGATGTCGAACAGCCAGTCCACCGCCGCGTCGGCGCCGCAGGTGCCGGCCGTGCCGATGACCAGCGGCACGCCGGCCTTGGCCCGCGCCTGCATCAGCTCGCGCCACTCCACCTTGGTCGAGGCGCGCGAATATTTCGAGACGCCGCGGCCGAGATAGGACGGGCCGCTGTCCGTCGAGCCGCCGTCGATGGCGATGATGTCGGGCCGGTTGGCGACGCCGCGCTCCAGCGCCGCACGGTCATAGCCCAGTCCCAGCGCGCCCGCGGGTATCAATACGCGTGTCATGTGTCACCCTCCTTGCCCGGCCCGCCAGCGGGGCCTCCGGAAAACATTTCGGCACGGGCCTTGCGCAGCTTGGCCTTGCCGAGGTGGTCGTGCATCAGGTCCGCCGCCCGGCCGGTATCGCCGGCCTCCAGCGCGTCGAGAATGGCGAGGTGCTCGGCATTCTGGCCGCGCACCTGCCCGGCATTCAGCGTCTGGCGGTATTCGACGAGACGGCGCAGCTGGTTGAGCTTCTGCACCGTGTTGACGAGGAAGCGGTTGCCGGAAAGCGCGGCGAGCCCCTCGTGGAAGGACGCGTTCGCCTCGAACAGCTCCATCTGGCTCAGCCGTCGCCAGCCGCCGTCGGCGACGATCTCCTGTCGGCGGCGCAGGTCCGCGAGCACGGCGGGATCGGCCCGGAATTCGGGCGAGCGCAGGCCGTGCACCTCGATCGCCTGGCGCAGGTCGTAGCATTCCCGGTAGGCCTCGAGGGAATCGATCAGCACCGCGAAGGTCCAGCCGCGGCCCTCGTTGCGCTCGATCCAGCCCTCGCCGGAAATGCGCGTGAGGATGCGGCGCAACGCGAGCCGCGACACGCCGTAGCGCCGCATCAGGTCGGTCTCGCTGACCCGGTCCGGCAGGCGGCGCGACAGGCGGTCGTCGGCGATGCGCAGGTAGGTCGCCTCGTCCGACGTGTCGGCGGCGGCCGGCAGCGGATCGGCCGCGATGCGGTCGGGATCGCGCAGGTAGAAGCCCTTGTTGGGCACCTGCTCGACGATGCCCTGGTCGGCCAGGATGCCGAGCGCCGAGCGGATCGGCTGGCGCGAGGTTCCGAACAGCGTCTGGAGGCTGGCTTCTGTCAGGTGCTGTCCCCGTTCCATGGCCGATGTCCTGATATGGCGGACGATCCTGTCCGCCAGCGAGCGATGAAGTTCGTTCATGATCGACCCCTGGATGGTATTAAGCGCGTATATACGACAATCCGCAGGCAATCAATCAGTCCGGCCGCACCGTTTCCGTCGGCCGGCCCTTCTTGGTATTTCGAAATGACAAAAGTCCAATAGTCGGAAATCTGGTACTATGCAAGCACAAAGAACCGGTGCTTGGCGAAACCCGCGGAACATGCGACAAGGGCCGGGTCCCCCAGGAGCGCCCATGACCGAGATCGCCAGCCCCCTTGCCCACGAGATCGCCCGCCTCGTGCATGCCGAAGGGCTGGCGCCCGGCGAGCCCCTGACCGAGCGCAGCCTTGCGGAGCGCTTCCTCGTCTCGCGCTCGCCGATCCGCACGGCGCTGCGCGAATTGCAGCGCGCCGGCGTGCTGGCGGCGGCCGAGCGCGGCGGCTTCAAGGTGGCCGATCCCTCCGCCGCCAGAGCGCTTGCCGCCAGCGCGCCGCCCTCCGACGGCAGCGAGGAGGTCTACCTCGCCATCGCGCGCGACCGGCTGGCCGGCGAGATCCCCGACCGGGCGAGCGAGAACGAGCTGCTGCGCCGCTACGCCATCACCCGCCCGCGCCTGCAGGCCCTGCTCCGGCGCATGGAAGGGGAAGGCTGGACGGAGCGGCTGCCGGGGCACGGCTGGCGCTTCCTGCCGGTGCTGACCTCGATGGAGACCTACCGGCAGAGCTACAGTTTCCGCCAGGCGATCGAGCCGGCCGCGCTGCTGGAGCCGGGCTTCACGCTCAACCGCCCCGTGCTGGAGCGGCATCTCGAAGAGCAGCGCCGCTTCGTGGCCGGGGAAATCCTCGACATCTCGGCCGTGCGCCTGTTCGAGGCCAACAGCGAGATGCACGAGGCTATCGCCGAATGCAGCCGCAACGCCTTCTTCATCGAAAGCCTCAAGCGCGTCGACCGGCTGCGCCGGCTCATCGAGTACCAGCAGCGGCTGGACCGCGAGCAGGCCCGCCGGCGCTGCGCCGAGCATGTGCGCATCCTCGAACTGGTGCTGGAGGGCAGGAACGGCGAGGCCGCCGAGGCGATGCGAAGGCACCTGAGCGCCCTCGGGCCGCTGAAGGCGCCGGCGGCGCCCTGACCGGCATCGAAAACGGCCATGGCGGCCGCGCGCAGCCTATACTAACGTTCATCTGGACCAACCAAGCGGCGGCTGGCAGATCCGGACCATGCCGCCGATCCTTTCAGGGGTGTGACGCATATGATACGTGCACTTCGCAATCTCCTCCCCGGCAAGATGCTCCTTGGAGCCGCCCTCCTCCTTTGCGCCGGCCTTTCGCACCCCGCCCCGGCGCAGGACGCCGCCACGGCGCCGCAGGACAAGCTGCGCGAAATATCCCGCCTGCTCGCCGACCCGCAGGTCGCCGCCTGGCTGGAGACGCGGTCGGCCCCGGCGGCCGCGCCGGCGGGCGACGCCGGAATGATGATGCAGTCGGGCTATGTCGCCGACCGGCTCGACGTGGTCCGGCGCCGCATCGACACCATCCTGCGCGGCAGCATGGAACTTGGCGCCGGCGCAGCCACCGCCCTGTCGCGGCTGCGCGCCGAGGTCGCCGAGCGCGGCCCGCTGTACCTCCTCGGCCTGCTGATGCTCGTGCCCCTCTTCGCCATCGGCTTCGAGCGGCTGTTCAACCACCTGTCCGGCCGGCACTGGCGCCGGGCGGAGGCGGGGCCCGGTCCCGTGGGCGCCGTGCCGCCGGGCCTGCTTG
>CAMLOC010000559.1 GCA_946481465.1 uncultured Shinella sp.
AGATCGTGGAGCCGAAACCGCCGCCGACATCCGGCGCAATGACGCGCAGCTTGTGTTCCGGAGCGATGCCGACGAAGGCCGAAATCACCAGCCGCGCGACGTGCGGATTCTGCGACGTATTCCAGAGCGTGAGCGAGTCGTTGCCGCCATCGTAATCGGCGAGCGCGGCGCGCGGCTCCATCGCATTCGGCGCCAGACGGTTGTTGACGATGTCGAGCTTGGTGACGTGCTTGGCCGCCTTGAACGCCGCCTCGACCGCCTTCTGATCGCCGAGATGCCACTGGTAGATCGTGTTGTTGGCGATGTCGGCGTGGATCTGCGGCGCGCCCTTGGCCTGCGCCTTGGCCGGATCGACCACGGCCGGCAGCACCTCATAATCGACCACGACCTTTTCGGCGGCGTCCTTCGCCTGGCCCAAGGTATCCGCGATCACCACCGCGACCGCGTCGCCTACGTGATTGACCGTGGTCGCCGCCAGCGCCGGGTGCGGCGCCATCTTCATCGGCGAGCCGTCCTTGGAATGGATCATCCAGCCGCAGATCAGGTTGCCGATGCCGTCGTCCAGCATCTGCTTGCCGTTGAGCACGGCGATGACGCCGGGCATGTCCTCTGCCGCCGACGTATCGATGCGCCTGATCTTCGCATGTGCATGCGGCGAGCGCACGAAGGCCGCATAACGCATGCCCGGCACGGACATGTCGTCCGTGTAGCGGCCCTGGCCCATGAGAAACCGCTTGTCTTCCTTTCGCGCGACGCGCGCGCCGATGCCTTCGACACCCATCTTCATCTCCTCCAGAGAAGTGAGGCAGTAGGCGTTAGCCAACAGGCGTTCGGGATTTCACCGTCGCGCAATCGGCCGCCCTATTGGCTACTGCCTATTGCCTAACGCCTATTCCGCAGCCTGTCGGCCTGCCGCGCCCATTTCCTCGGCGGCGGCCAGGATGGCCTTGACGATGTTGTGATAGCCGGTGCATCGACAGATATTGCCTTCGAGATTGTCGCGCACCGTCTTCTCGTCCAGCTTGGCGCCGTAGCGGTTGATCATGTCGACCGCGGTCATCACCATGCCGGGCGTGCAGAAGCCACATTGCAGGCCGTGATTGGCCTTGAAGGCGGCCTGGACGGGGTGCAGCTCGCCATTGGCCGCAAGGCCCTCGATGGTGAGGATCTCGGCGCCGGCGGCCTGGGCCGCCAGGATCGAACAGCTCTTCACCGCCTTGCCGTCCATGTGCACGACACAGGCTCCGCACTGGGAGGTATCGCAGCCGACATGGGTTCCGGTGAGACTGAGCTGGTCGCGGATGAAGTGGACGAGCAGCGTGCGGTCCTCGCACTCGCGGCTCACCTTCCTGCCATTGACGGTCATTGCCACTTTCGCCATGCGTTCCTCCCTGGCGGTTCATTGTCCGCTGGGGCGATCGATCCGACGTCACATGCAGCTGGCGTCCTCACGACGCGGGCCTGGGATCAAACGACACCAGCATTCTGTTCGCGTGCACTGCATATTCGTAGCGGGATGCCGCCGGCCGTTCCTCCGACCGCCGGCGCGGCATCAACAGTCATATCATTTGACGTTTTGCGGCGGCGATCAACCGGTACTTTCAGGCGAGCGCGAAATTTCTCGTGACCGGTCGAGGTGTCGGGGCCTATCAAACGAAGCGGAAGCGAGATTTATTCGCGCACCAAAAAAATAGTTCAATGCCATGGACTTCCCGATTTCCAGCTATATTTTCGATCCCGGACAAACCTCACCGTTGAAGACGGCCGCGGTATGTTGCCTGAGTAGAAGGGGATAGGGCGGACCCGGCAAACGCGGCCGCCGCTCAACTTTGGAGAACATCTTCATGAAGAAAGTCATTGCGCTCGTTCTGGTCGGTCTGGCCGTGGCCAGCTGCACGCAGACGGAAAAGGGTGCGGGTATCGGCGCCGTCTCCGGCGCGATCATCGGTGGCGCCGTCACGGGCGACGTTCGCGGCGCGGCCGTCGGCGCGGCTATCGGCGGCGTTTCGGGCGCCGTCATCGGCTCCGTCTCGGAACAGCCGGGCCAGTGCTACTATCGCGACCGCTACGGCCGCCGCTATATCGACCGTTGCCCCTCGGGTTACTGAGACCCGCGCCATGCAACCTATGCGAAGCCCTGGAGTCTCTCCGGGGCTTTTGCTTTCGGGGCTGTGATGTAAAATCACCGTTCCGGTGCTTCAAATCTTGTTCCCATCCGTGTAAAACCGCCGTTAACATTACGGAAAACCTAACGCGTTAGGGTCTTTTCCTGCCTGAAAGCTCCGTATGAGACGGAGCGCCCGAAGTCTGTGACGGAAGCTGTCGGTTTGCCGCACGCACCGCACCTGAAGGAGAAAGGCGACGGATAGCTGCGGATGCGGGATAAAGTGAACCGGCCGGAAAAGAGTTTTGCGTTTCTGAGAGCTGGCACCGCGCTTGCGGTCGCGGCTGCCCTGGTGTGCGGCCCCCTGTCCGCCGCGCCGGCCTTCGCCTTCGAAATCTTCGGCATGAAGTTCTTCGAGGACGACGAGGAGGCGGCCGCCGCCGTCATCGATCCCGTAAACTACACGCTGACGCTCGATCCCGGCACGGACGATGCGGACCTCAAGGAAGCGATCGAGAACACCGCGCGCCTCAAGCAGGACGAGGGCACGCCGGTCTCCGGCGATCTCGGCCTCGTCATCAAGGCGCGCGACGACCGCGACCGTATCCTCGCCGCCCTCTACGAGAAGGCGCGCTACGGCGGCGTTGTGACCGTGACGATCGGCGGCCAGGACCTCGATTCGCTGCCGCCCAATCCCGAATTCAACCAGAGCGGCGCCATTCCGGTGACGATCAGCGTCGAGCCCGGCCCGGCCTTCACCTTCGGCGAAGTCGCTTTTTCCGGTGATGCGGAGGGGCGCAATCCGGCCGATTACGGGCTGGTGCCCGGCGCGCGGGCCGATTCCACCCTCATCCTGAAGGCCGGGGAGAAGGTCGTCGTCGACCTCAAGGCCGAAGGCCGGCCGCTGGCAAGGCTCACCGAGCGCAATGCGACGGCGGACCACAAGACGCAGACCGTCGACGTGGTGATCGCCGCCGAGGGCGGGCCGGTCGCGCCCGTCGGCGCGGTCGGCGTTTCCGGCACCAAGACGGTCGATCCGGCCTTCGTGCAGCGCTATTCGCGCATCAATGCCGGCCAGCCCTATTCGCCGGAAGCGCTGAGCAAGGCGGCCGAACGGCTGCGCACGCTCGGCGTCTTCTCCAGCGTCACGATCCGCGAGGCCGACAAGCTGGCGCCGGACGGTTCGCTGCCGATGACCATCGAGGTCTCGGAAGGCAAGCACCGCTATTTCGGCGTCGGCGCGCAATATTCCAATACGGACGGTCTCGGCCTGCAGGGCTACTGGGGCCACCGCAATCTTTTCGGCCAGGCCGAATCGCTGCGCGTCGAAGGATCCGTCAACCGGATCGGCGAGTCGGATATCGGCAATCTCGATTATTCGGCCGGCATCCTCTTCTCCAAGCCGGGTGCCTTCGGCCCGGCCTCGACCTTCAATGCCAGCCTCAAGGCCTCGATCGTCGATCCCGACGCCTACAAG
>CAMLOC010000560.1 GCA_946481465.1 uncultured Shinella sp.
CGGCCGCCGTTCAGCGCCAGCTTGCGGCCGACCAGATCGAGCGCCTGGATGCCGTTCGCGCCTTCGTAGATCATGGTGATGCGCGCATCGCGCACATACTGGCTCATGCCGTGCTCTTCGATATAGCCGTGGCCGCCGAAGACCTGCTGGGCCATGACGGCATGGTCGAAGCCCTTGTCTGTTAGGACGCCCTTGAGGATCGGCGTCATCAGGCCGAGGATGTCGTCGGCGGCCTGGCGCTCCTTCTCGTCGCTGGCGCGGTGGGCGATATCGGATTTCAGCGCGGTCCAGAGCGTGAAGGCGCGCCCGCCCTCCGTCCAGGCGCGAATGGTCATCAGCGTGCGGCGGATATCCGGGTGGACGATGAGCGGATCGGCCTTGCCCTCCGGGTTCTTGACGCCGGAGAGCGAGCGGCCCTGCAGGCGCTCGCGGGCATAGTTGGCGGCGTTCTGGTAGGCGATCTCGGCGATGGAGAGGCCTTGCAGGCCGACGCCGAGGCGCGCCTCGTTCATCATCACGAACATGGCGTTGAGGCCCTTGTTCTCCGCGCCGATGAGGAAGCCGGTGGCCTCGTCGTAGTTCATGACGCAGGTGGCGTTGCCGTGGATGCCCATCTTGTGCTCGATCGCGCCGCAGGAGACCGCGTTGCGCGTCCCCGGCGTGCCGTCGTCCTCAAGCAGGAATTTCGGCACGATGAAGAGCGAGATGCCCTTGGTGCCCTCCGGCGCGCCCTCGATGCGGGCAAGCACGAGGTGCACGATATTGTCGGACATGTCGTGCTCGCCGGCGGAGATGAAGATCTTCTGGCCGGAAATTTTATAGGACCCATCGGCCTGCGGCACGGCCCTGGTGCGCAGGAGGCCGAGGTCGGTGCCGCAATGGGGCTCGGTCAGGTTCATCGTGCCGGTCCAGGTGCCTTCCACCATCTTCGGCAGGTAGGCGGCCTTCTGTTCGTCTGAGCCGTGCACGAGGATCGCGGCGATCGCGCCCTGCGTCAGGCCCGGATACATGGTGAGCGCCATGTTGGCCGAGGACATGTATTCGCCGACGGCGGTGTGCAGCACGTAGGGCAGGCCCTGGCCGCCGAATTCCTCCGGCACGGCAAGGCCGATCCAGCCGCCCTGACGGTAGTGGTCGAAGGCCTCCCTGAAACCCTTCGGGGTCGTCACCGTCGCATCGTCGTGACGCTTGCAGCCTTCCTGGTCGCCGGAAAGATTGACCGGGAAGAGCACTTCCTCCGCCAGCTTTGCCGCCTCGCCGGCGATCGCCTCCAGCATGTCCCCCGTCGCGTCGGCAAAGCCCGGCAGGTTGTTGTAGCGCTCGAGCGCCAGGACGTCGTTCAGGATGAAAAGCGTGTCATTCACGGGGGCCTTGTAGATCGGCATGCTCGGGGTCCTCACCTGTCCCGCGGACGCAGGTCCGCTCCTTGAGATCGGATACTATAAAACTTTGACGTTTGCGTAAACGTCAAAACTCGGCCGCGGCGAAATTTCCGCCGGGCGGGGAGGAACGGCGAGCCCGCGGCTGTGCCGCCAAGGGTCGTCTTTCCCCCCCGGGGCCTAGTCTATGAGCAAATCGTTAAAAAATTTCCGGGGCAATTAACCCCTTGTTTACCATGTTCCATGAATTGTGACGCCTGAGGGCATGGGATCGGGAATCATTTCGACTTCCCTTCGCAACGGCCGGACGGGCGGTCCGGAACGGGCGGGGGCGATACGTTTCCCATGGCGCATGCGGTATTTGACGGCGGGGGATCCGCCGGCGTGGAAGAAAGGGCGGAGCCGCACGGCAGCGCCTTGAAAAGTATCTCCCGGCTGGCCGCCCGGCCGCCAAAGCGAGGCGAAAGATGAACGGATCGCGAAACCCGCAGCGTCACGGCGAAAGATCCTCGCTCGATGCGCTCAATCGCACCATCGAGGGGCTGGAAGCCCGCATCGAGGGCCTGATGGCGGGCGGGCGCGAGGCGCGTGGGCGCGGCGAACAGGCGCGCTACGAGCCGTCGCGCGCGGTGCCGCTGCGCGAGGACCCGGTTTCCGAGATCATGCAGCGCCAGCGCGCCATCGACGGCGGTCGCGAACGCGTCGCCCAGCGCCTGGAGCGCCGTCCGCTTTCGGCCGATCACCAGGCTGCCGCCCAGCACGCCCATGCGGCCTTCGGCGGCCAGCAGGCAAGCGTCGCCCATGGCAGCCGGGACGTATATCCGGCCTACGGCCATCATCAGCCCGCGCCCGCCCGTGCGGACAATTCCGTAGAGGATATCGCCAAGGCGCTCGTTTCGCTGCGCCAGGACCTGAAGAAGGACATCGCCGACGGGCTGGAGCGCGAGATGCAGTCGCTGCGCTCGGAAATCCGCGGCATCCGCCAGATGGCCGAGGGCCGGGGCAACAATGATGACCTGCGCGAGGAACTGCTGCGGCTTTCCACGGGCATCAACCAGCTCGGCCACCAGTCGGGTCAGGCGGCCGGCCAGACGGAAGGCCTGCGCGTCGAATTCGACGCGCTGCGTTCCGTGCTCGACGGGCTCGCCCGCGAGGATTCCATGCGCCGCATGGAGGATCGCTGGAGCGGCGTGGAGAAGAAGCTTTCCATCTTCGACCAGACGCGCGACGACGAGCTGGTGGCGCTGGCCTACCGGCTGGACGAGCTGAAGGGCCAGATCGGCGCGGTCAGCGCCACGCCGGCCATCCACGCGCTGGAAGGCAAGATCGAGACCATCGCCCGCGCCATCGACATGCTCGCCCGCCAGGCGCAGCCCGATGACGGCCGCTTCGTCTCCGCCGTCACCTCGCAGTTCGAGGGGCTGGATGCCCGCCTCGACGAGATCAGCCGGGCGATCGCCGCGGCCGGCCGCATGCAGCAATCCTCCCTGGCCGACAACGGCATGATGCAGCGCCTCGAAGGCCGCATCGCCGATCTCGCCGACCAGCTCGATTTCATCGCGCAGCGCCCCGCGCCCGCGCCGGACCAGGGCCTTGCCCTGCGCATCGAGGCCCTGGCGAGCCGTATCGAGGACCTTTCGAACGAACGCACGGCGCTTCGCCTCGAAGAGCGCATCGAGCAGCTCTCGCAGATGCTCGAGCAAAGCCAGCAGGCCGCCCCCGCGCCGGCCGGCGACGAGCTTGCCTACTATCTCTCCGACATTTCCCGCAAGATCGACGCGCTCGACCAGGGCAGCGTCAACGACCAGCTCGCCGAGCGGCTCGACGCGCTTGCCCGCCGCATCGACGGGCTCGACGCGCCCGCCGGCAGCCCTTTCCAGGAAGACCGCTTCGCCCATATCGAGGGTCGCCTTTCGGCGATCGCCGACCGGCTCGATGCGACCAGCACCGCCCCGGCGGGCGACCATGAGGCCCTGCGCGGCCTGGAGGCGCAGATCGCGCATCTCTCCACGCTGATCAGCATGCCATCCGCCGCCGTCGCGCAGGTTCCCTCCGAGTTCGAGGGCCGCCTCGCGTCGATCGAGGACTACATGGCGACCAATGACGAGTATATCGTCGAGGCCGCCCGCCAGGCGGCGGAAGCCGTCATGGAGGCCTACCGCCATGCCGGCCCGGCCACAGCCGCCGGCACCGACATGGA
>CAMLOC010000561.1 GCA_946481465.1 uncultured Shinella sp.
CTCTACGATCTCTTCGACGAGGGCTTCCACCGCGATGGCAAGTCCGGTTTCGGCCTCGCCGATCTCCCCGGGCGTCAGGATGCGTGCCACGGATGCCAGCACCGCGAAGTTGATGATGAGCGCGAGATATTGCTCGAGCGAGGCCATGAGATAGGCGCGGCGAACCATGCGGGTCACGCTTTCTGGTATCGGCAGGCCCGGCCTGCCGGCGGGTTTATGTTCTCACCGTCGTGCGGTGCCGGATGGGCCGCTCCTGCAACAGGTCCGACAGCAGCAATTCCTCCTGGCGGGCGAGCGCCTGCCGGATCGATGCATTGTGCCGCTCGATCGCCTCGCGGGCGCCGTCCAGATCGGCAAGGGCGTCGCGCACCTGCCGGATGAGGACGGCGACGTCGAAATTCTCGATATGCTGGCAGAAGGCGCCGCGGCCGAATTCCGCCATCAGCTCGTCGTTCTTCTGCGCATAGCCGAGCGAAAAGGTCGGCCGGCCGGTCTTCAGCGAGCAGAGCAGGTTGTGGTAGCGCGAGACGATGGCGACATCGACTTTCTTCACCTCCTCCATCACCTCTTCGAGCGACGCCGTGCGTGCGGCCGAGACGAAGGCGTGGCTTGCGCCCGCCCGGCGGGGCGGCAGGCCGCTGCAGATGTCGTCGAGCGTCTTCTCGTCCGCCTTGTCGCCCATGAACAGATGGATCCGATGCCCATCCTCCAGCAGCCGGATGATGACCGTCGAGATCTTGTCGATATAGGTGCGATAGATCGCGTCACCGTCCGCCTGGTCGCGCTTCCAGCCGCGATAGAGCATGCCGCCGATGCCGATGGCTGCGTGGGCCGGCCGGCGGTCCCGCACGGGATCGTGCACGGGGGTGCGCAGGCTGAAGGCAAGATCGGGAAAACGCAGGTCCTGCGAAACGTCGACGCCCATGTCCCGGACATAGTTCAGGGAAAAATCGTCACGATAGGAACGGTATTGCGCCATCTCCACCGCCGCCTTCAGGAAGCGGCGGCTCAGCGCATTGTGGATCGGCCCCGCGCCGATGCTGACGAAGGCGATGCGGATGCCGCGCAGCCGGGCGGCAAGGCACCACCAGAAGAGGATGAACGGCCAGCCGAAGGGCGTTTCCTGGAAATCGTCGAGGATGCCGGTGCCGGGAATGACGAGGATGTCGGTGCCCGCCAGCGCGTGAAAGATCGAGATCATGCCGCCGAGCCTGGCCGGCAGGCGCCAGAGCCTGCTGCTGCGGGCCGCGCGATCGAGCGTTTTTCCGCGGATGCTGACGACCTGGAGCGAGAAGTCGTTGCGGACCTTCGCGGGATTGGAGCAGATGCACAGCAGTTCGGCCTCGGGACGGGCCTCGCGCAGAAAACGCACCATGGCTTCCAGCGAGCCGTCATTGCCGGAGTTGCCGGATCCGAACTGTCCCAAGAGGCCGATCTTCATCCGCAGGTCCCACCCGGAGTGCGATAGCGGCCGGATTATCGCGCCCGCAGAGAGGGCGGAAAACGTCGCTCTTCGTCCCCCGGCCTCATCCGGAAGGGGTAGGGCGCTGGGAGGCCTTTGCAAAAGAGGGTTGCAGCGGCCCGAAGGTGCGGATTTCAAAGCCGCCCCCGAGGCTTGAGAACAGGGGAATGGAGGTGGCCATGAAGCTTGCCTATTTCGTCCTCCCGCATCTCGGCGGCACCTATGCCGTCTTCAGGCAGCTGCGCCGGGGACTGGCGCCTTATGACGTGGACCTGCGTTGGCTCGGGCTCCGCCACGAGGCGGGGGCTCTCGATCCGACGCTGGCGGGGGAGGCGGCGCTCGGCACCTGCCTCGACATGGCCAGTTTTCCGGACGAGCGGGAGATGGTCCGCCGTCTTGCGGATATCCTTCTGGCGGAAGGGTTCGACGGGGTCGTCGTCAATGTGCTCAGCGATAGGGTCCAGACCAATATCGTGCGCTATCTGCCGCCGGAAATCCTGCGCTTCATGGTCGTGCACAGCATCACGCCGGGCACCTATGCCGCCGCGTGCGCGATAGCGCCGTATGTGCACGCGACCATCTGCGTCTGCCGGCGGGCGCGTGACGATCTTGTCGAGCGCCACGGATTTCCGGCTGGCCGCACCCATGTCATCCCGAACGCGGTTTCGCTCGACGATTTCCAGCACGAGGAGCGCCCGGCGCGCACCGAAGGGCTTCGCCTGCTGTTCCTCGGCCGTATCGAGGATTCGTCCAAGGGCGTGCTCTGGCTTCCCGAGATCCTGGCCCGCGCGCCGGACACCGCGACGTTGACGGTCGTCGGCCATGGGCCGGATTTTTCGCGCCTGCAAGCCGTGCTGCCCGCCTCGCCGCGGATCACCTTCCTGGGCGCCGTCGGTCCCCGCGCGGTGCCTGCGCTGATGGCGGGCCACGACATCTTCCTGATGCCCTCACGCTACGAGGGATCGCCCATGGCGCTGGTGGAGGCGATGGCGGGAGGCTGCGTGCCGGTCGCCTCCGCCCTTCGCGGGATCACGGACATGGTCGTGGACGATGGTTTCGATGGCCTGCTGTTTCCCGTCGGCGACAGGAAGAAGGCGGGCGATCTTATCTGCGCGCTGGACGGTGACCGCTCCCGCCTCGGCCGGTTGTCCGCTGCAGCCCGCGCAAAAGTGGCGGGGAGTTTCACGGTGGCGCGCATGGCGATGCGTTATGCCGAGGTGCTTCGCCGGACGGCGGCGAACCCGCCGCCCACCGCGCCGGCTTTGCCGATCGAGGCCTGGTCGCTGCCGCAGGGACTGCGTCCGGGCCTCAGGACCTATCTTCCCGGCCCGGTGAAGAACTGGCTGCGCCTGGTTCGCGAGCGGCTGCCGGTCTGACGTCATCCGTCGAAGGAGAACGCCATGCATCCCCTCCGCCTCGCCCTCAGTGCCTGCCTGCTGGCCTGCCTGCTTCTGCCGGGGAGCGCGGGCGGGCAGGGCGCGCGCTTTCCCCTCGCCATCGCACCCGATGGCCGGTATCTCCGGGACAATGCGGGAAAACCGTTCCTTATTACCGGCGATTCGGCCTGGTCGATGATCGCGGAGCTTTCACCCGACGAGGCGGAGTTTTACATCGCCGACCGGAAGGCGCGCGGGTTCAACACGCTGCTGGTCTCGCTGATCGAGCATCAATTCGCCCGCAACGCCCCCCGCAACATCGAAGGCGACGCCCCCTTCCTCGAACCGGGGAATTTCGCAAAGCCGAACGATCGTTATTTCGCCGCGGCCGAACGTATCCTCGACAAGGCCCTCGCCGGGGACATGCTGGTCCTGCTGGTTCCGGCCTATATGGGCGCCAATGGCGGCCCGCAGGGCTGGTATGGCGAAATGGCCGCTGCCGGCCCCGACGCGCTCAAGGCCTATGGTCGCTATCTCGGCAAACGGTTTGCCCGCTACCCGAATATCGTCTGGGTGCAGGGCGGCGATTACGATCCGCCGGACAAGGGCCTGGTCGAGGCGCTGGCGGCCGGAATCGAGGAAACCAGCCCCCACGCGCTCCAGACGGCGCACGGCATTCGCGACACGGTGACGGATGTCTTTTGGGGCGACGCCGGCTGGCTGAAGCTCGATACCGTCT
>CAMLOC010000562.1 GCA_946481465.1 uncultured Shinella sp.
AGAGGGGACGTGGCCCACGAAACGTCATTGGTTGGGGAAACCGGCGCGGCATATCTCCTTCGCCCCGTTTACGGGGAGAAGGTGGCCGGCAGGCCGGATGAGGGCGTGGACCTATTCCTCCAGGCACGCCATCGCCGATGCAAACACCAGGTCCGGCAAGACCCCGAATGTATAGGGCGCATGCACGCGCTCCCATTTCTGATGATAATCCCGCCCCCACGGCCCGATATTGACCGTCGGGAAGGAAATGAGGCCCTCCGGCGCATCGTCGGTGAAGGCCGCGGACGGCGTGTTGGCGGCAAGCAGGCCGGTTTCCCCGGCCTCGGGGCGGTGGCCGAAGAAGCTCATGTCGGAAATGCCGGCGAAGATCTGCTTGAACTTGATCGAAGTTCCGTGCCGCGCCGCGGCCTCCTCCATCACGGGCCGGAGCCGCGCCTGCATCCGGCGGCCGGCCGCGGACTGGTCGAGATGCACCAGCGGATAGTGCAGGCTGCCGAAGCCGATGATCACCGCCGGCCCCTCTATGCCGGCCTCGGTGGCGGCGGCCGAGACGATCTCGCGGCTGACCTTCAGCGGATCGGAGTTGCCGGAAAGCGCCGCGTCGAGGGCCTTCAGCCGGGCGAGCGCGGCGCTGCCGCCGCGGGCTGCCACCCGCTCCAGCAGTTCGGCATGGTCGAGCACCGTGCCTTGCGTCGTCCCGGCGTCGCGCCCGCGGTAGCGGGCGGCATGGGCGTCCTGCGTGCGAAGGGCGGCTTCCAGCGCGCCGGAGACGAGGGCGCGGAACTCGCCGAGGATGTCGCGGGCGCTGCGCCGGTGCGTCAGCCAGTTGAAGGAGAGCCAGACGCGATCCGGCGTGGTGACGTCGTAGCCGTCGCGGATGTCGCGCGCCTCCAGGCAGACGGGCGGCGGGGAGCGCTCGCCGAAGGCCTCGTCGGAGAGTTCCGGCACGGTGTCCATGGCGCGCACGATCTCGGCGCTGATGCGGTGGGCGCTGGTGCCGTTGAACGGGTAGCCGGCATGGGTCGGCCGGCCGATGACGAAGGCGAAGGGCGCGAACTTGCCGATCGAGCCGAGATAGACCGCGCGGCCTTCCTCGCCGTCGCGCTCGCAGCTCGAGGCGTCGAGATTGATGCCGCCGACGATGTCGAGGTCGAAGCGCCGGGCGATCTCCGGCAGGGCGTTGCGCAGGCTGCGCATGCCGCGCGAGCGGTTTTCCTCGTCGGGCGTCGCGACGAAGAGGATGTTGCCCTCCTTGGCCTCCAGCCCGGCAAAGCGCTCCAGCGCGGCGATGCCGGCGGCAAGGCCGCTCTTCATGTCGAGCAGGCCGCGCCCGGCGATGAAGTCGCCGCTTTCGAAATCCTTCAGCGCCCTGGCCTCCGCGTCGTTCAGCGGCCGGCTTTTCAGCTCCTTCACCAGCGCCTCGGTCAGCGGTTCCGGATCGCAGGCGAGCGGCGCGAGCGTGCCGTAATTGGCAATCGAGACCGTATCGAAATGGCCGGCCAGCACCACCGTGCGCCGCCCCCTGCCGCGCACCAGCGCCGCCACGCTCCGCGTCAGCGGCGCGCCGTGGCTGTCCACGGTGACGAGCTGGTCGGGATGGCGCGTGAAATAGGGCGTCCCGGCAAGAAGCGCCCGCAGCTTCTCCGAGAACTCCGCCTCGTCGGGCGAGCCCGTCACGCTCGGCCAGCGGGTCATCAGGAGCGAGAGGTCGCGGGTTCGCGCGGTTGCGATGGCATGTGCGGTGTCGTTCGTCATGGGACCTGCCGAAAGCGGTTGCATTGAAGAAGCCACGAGGCTAGCCAAGGAGGACGGCAGGCGAAACGGCAATTTTTTGGAAAAATCGCAGCTTCGATTACCGTTTCGCCAGCAAGAACTGACAATCCGGCAGGTGGCATGGACACGATCGACCGCAAGCTTCTCGCCCTCCTGCGCAAGGACGGCCGCGCCTCGCTCTCGTCGCTCGCCGAGGAACTGAAGGTCTCGCGCGGCACGGTGCAGAACCGCATCGAACGCCTGACGCGTGACGGGGTCATTGCCGGCTTTTCCGTGCGCGTGACGCAGGCCGACGATCCGCATGCCGTGCGCGCCGTCATGATGATCGAGATCACAGGCCAGAAGACGCTTGCCGTCATCCAGGCGCTGCGCGGCCTGCCGGAAGTCCATGCGCTGCACACGACGAACGGCGCCTGGGACCTGGTGGCGGAGATCCATGCGGACAATCTCGTGGAGTTCGAGCGTGTGCTGCGCGGCGTCCGCGCCATGGACGGCGTCTCGAAATCGGAAACCAGCCTGCTGCTGACGACCCTCTAGGGCCTATGGCATCACGATGTCGATCTCCTCGCCCGTCGAGGAATAGGTGATGCGCCCGCCCTTCCAGCCGTCGGCGGCCTCCAGCCGGATTTCCAGCGTCACCTTGCCGTCCGGCGAGGGCACCATGAAGCTGCCGTCCGGCGACATCAGCTGGCCGATGGAGAAGGTGTAGCGCGCCACCGCCATTTCCGAGCCGACCTGCAGGCGGGTGAAGGTGCGCGCCGTCAGTTCGCCGAGCTTTTCGGCGGAGAAGAAGGCGATATCCTCCAGGCGGAAGAGCCGTTCCGGCCGGAATTCGGCATCCCACGGCATCATCATGCTGGAGGCGGTGATGCCGCGGTCGTTGGCGTTGTAGTCGCGCATGGTGCCGGGCGTGTCGGGCACTTCGGCAAGCAGGCTCATCGAATCCTTGCTGACGACGATTTCGGCGAAGCGGGCGTTCTTGCCGAATTGCTCGCCGACCGTCCCGAGCGTCTGCCAGGTCATGGCGGGATCGAGCCAGTTGCGCTTCGGCTTGCGCGCGTCGGGCAGGTTGGCGGCGCGCACCGTGCCGTCCGTCGTCAGTTCCACGGTGCCGCTGGCGGTAAACATCGTCATTTCCCCCGGCTGGCCGAGATCGGTGAGATGCACCACCCAGCGCAGTTCCGGCTTGCCGGGCCCGTCGGTCGAGAGCTTCAGCATCATGTAGCTCATCGTCGACTTGTCGTTCTGCCAGGCGGCCTTCGCCTTGTCGCGGATCATCGAGAGCTTCGAAAGGTCGACGTCGCCGATCGAGAAGCCGGGCAGGGCGGAGGTGCCGGGGAACATCGGCGAGGTGATGGGCGAGCGCGTGACGCCGGAAATGTCCCAGGAATAGCCGACCGTGGTCTCCGGCAGGCTGGGATGGTCGGCCTTCACCTGCACGGATTTCGGGTAGATCGTCAGGTCGCGGACGACGGGCTTCATGCCGATGACGGAGGCGAGGCTTTCCAGGGCGGCCTCCTTCGGCCAGTCCTCGTCCTTGAAGAAATCCATCTGGCGGGCGCGGTTGGTGTTGGAAAGGTCGCCGCCGATGATCGTGCCCTCGGCATCCGCATAGACCGTGGCGCTCTCGCGCGGCGAGGCGACGTAGATCGCCCAGCGGATATCGCCGTAGGAGGGCGTCGGCAGAAGGTTGACGCGCCGGGAGATCTCGATCGACTGCACCGCGCCGCCGCCCTCGATCCTGGCATAGCCGATGGCGCGGGTGGCGACCTGGTCGGCCTTCGCAAGGGGAATCGCGTC
>CAMLOC010000563.1 GCA_946481465.1 uncultured Shinella sp.
TGCCGGGTTCGCTGAGGAGCGCCCGGCGGCCGAAAAGCCCGCCAGGCAATAGCTCCTCGTTTCACCCCTACGCATGAATTCCGGTGCATTCGCCCTCGTTAGGCGCTATGACGCTTTCGCGAATGCCGGGACGACGAAGAGACGAAGACGATGATTGTGAAGACCCATTCCCCCAAGCAGGGCATGCCCGAGGCGCCCGTCAAGTATCAGGCCTATCCGACGATCAACATCGCGGACCGCACCTGGCCGAGCAGGACGATCACCGAGGCGCCGATCTGGTGTTCGGTGGACCTGCGCGACGGCAACCAGTCGCTGGTCAACCCGATGGGCCACGACCGCAAGGCCCGCATGTTCCAGCTCCTGCTCGACATGGGGTTCAAGGAAATCGAGATCGGTTTCCCCTCCGCCTCGCAGACCGATTTCGACTTCGCCCGCTGGTGCGTCGAAGAGGGCAACGTGCCGAAGGACGTCTCGCTCCAGGTGCTGGTGCAGTGCCGGCCGGAGCTGATCACCCGCACCTTCGAGGCGCTGGAAGGCGCGCACAAGCCGATCATCCACTTCTACAATTCGACCAGCGAATTGCAGCGCCGCGTGGTGTTCGCCAAGGATGTCGCCGGCATCAAGCAGATCGCGACCGATGCCGCCAAGATGATTACCGACATGGCCGCCAAGGCCGGCGGCGGCTACCGCTTCGAATATTCGCCGGAGAGTTTTACCGGCACCGAACTGGACGTGGCGCTGGAGATCTGCAACGCGGTCGTCGAGATCGTGAAGCCGACGGCCGACAACAAGCTGATCCTCAACCTGCCGTCCACCGTGGAGATGGCGACGCCCAACATCTATGCCGACCAGATCGAATGGATGTGCCGCAACATCGACAACCGCGAGAACGTCATCATCTCGCTGCACCCGCACAACGACCGCGGCACCGGCATCGCCGCCACGGAACTGGCGCTGATGGCCGGCGCTGACCGCGTCGAGGGCACGCTGTTCGGCAATGGCGAGCGCACGGGCAATGTCGACGTGGTGACGCTGGCCTTGAACATGTACACGCAGGGCGTCGATCCTAGGCTCGACTGCTCCGATATCGAGCGCATCAAATCCGTCTACGAATATTCCAACGAGATGGCCATTCCGGAGCGTCATCCTTATGTCGGCGAACTGGTCTACACCGCCTTCTCCGGCTCGCACCAGGACGCCATCAACAAGGGCATGAAGGCCATCAAGACGGCCAACAAGCCGCTCTGGGAAGTGCCTTACCTGCCGATCGACCCGCAGGATGTCGGCCGCTCCTACGAGGCGATCATCCGCATCAACTCGCAGTCCGGCAAGGGCGGCATCGCCTATATCCTGCAGGAAGACTACGGCATCAACCTGCCGCGCAATCTCCAGGTGGAGTTCCGCGAGGAGATCCAGCGCATCACCGACGAGGAGGGCGTCGAACTCCCCTCGAAGCGCATCCACCAGAGCTTCATGGACCGCTACGTCACGCAGCCCGGCACGCGCCTGCGCTTCGTCGACCACCACACCTATCCCGACGATGCCGGCCAGAAGGGCACGCGCATCGTTGCGGCGGAAATCACCGACGGCGGCGAGACGAAGCGCATCGAGGGCAAGGGCACCGGGCCGATCGACGGTTTCATCAATGCGCTGTCGATCTATCTCGGCATTCCGATGTCGGTGGCTGACTATTCCGAACACTCGCTCCAGCACGGCTCGAACGCGGCGGCCATCGCCTATGTGGAAGTCGAGCATCCGGGCGGCAAGCTGTTCGGTGTCGGCATCAACACGAACATCGTGACGGCCTCGCTCGAAGCGATCGTCTCGGCTGCCAACCGCGTGCTCGCCGTCCGCGGCTGAGCGGCGCTCCCGGAGAAACAGAAAGCCCGGCAGCGATGCTGCCGGGCTTTTTTCATGGAGTGTGTGCGGGAAATCCGTGGCGGCTCAGATTGTCGAGGAAACCGCCTCGGCGATGCGCTCGAGCGCCGGATCGGCCGAGGGGCCGACGACGACATAGGACGCGCTGCCCTTCTGCCAGGAGACGAGGCCGATATCGTTGCGCATGCTTTCGGAAAGGGCCGTCACGGTCTCCACCGGGTCGCTCTGTACGAAACAGATGGCGAAGACCTCGTTCTGGGCATTGCGATAGAGGAGCTGCGCAGCCGGCTTGCCGCCGGCGACCAGCAGGCGCGCGCCTTCGAAGGTCAGGTTCTGGCCGGAAAGATCGGGCAGCTTGAAGGGGACGCCCGTGCTGGCCGACAGCCATTCGACGATGTGTTCCTTGTCGCTGGCCGGCACTTCCACGAGGTGGCGGGTCTGGCGGGCATAGATGCGATGGTAGTCGGCGATGTCGTCCAGCCAGGTGCGCGCGGCGGCGAACTGGGGGGCGGCGAGTTCGGCCGAGCCGTCCTGCCGTTCGCCGACGAGGTAGCCGGCGGCGCCGCCGGCGATGAACAGCACGAGCGAGGCGGCGAGCGCCCTCGGCCAGAGGGCGGAGGGGCGGCGCGGCGCGGCGGTGGCGACCGGAATGGTGGCAAAGCCCGCCTTCGGCGGCTCGTCGTCCTTCTTGCCGGCGTCCTTGATGTTGCGCACGAGATCGAGCGGAATGGGCTCCTGCAACAGCCGATCGAAGGCGCGGGCGCCGAATTCGCTGCCGAGCTTCAGCTTCTCGAAGACCATGCGCGCATCGTCGTCCTCGGCGAGGATCGCGTTGATCTCGTCCATTTCCGCTGCCGGCAGCTGGCCGTCGAGATAGGCCGACAGGCGGACTTCGAGCGGGAGACCCTGTGTGCTCTCCACCATCAGGCCCTCCTTTCCATCTGTTCGGAAATCATGGCCGCAAGGCGGATGCGGGCAGCCGAAAGCCGGCTCATCACGGTGCCGATCGGTATGCCCAGGATATCCGCCGCCTCCCGATAGCTGTGGCCTTCGACATTGACGAGGAGAAAGACACTCGAAAGACCTTCCGGCATGGTCATGATCAACTTGTGCAACTGCTTGGCATAGACCGCCTTGTCGGCCGACGCTTCGATATGCAGGTTATCCTGCTCGGCCACATCTACCGTGCCGGACCCTGTGCGGACCTTTCGCTTGCGGATCTCGTCCACCCACAGATTGCGCGTCATGGCATAAACCCAGCTTTCCAGCCGGCCTTCCCCGTTCCACAGATGGCTCCGCGTGATGGCCCGCTCGCATGCCTCCTGCACGAGGTCGTCGGCATCGCTGCCGTTGCGCGTCAGCGTCATGGCGAAACGGCGCAACTTCGGCAGCAAATTGACCAATTCTCGCCGGAACTCATTCGATTCTGCCGTCGGACGCATTGCTTTTCCAAGGAAACGTTCGGGATCAAAACTCTATTCGCTGCCGGGCGGGCGGCGACCGTCTGATATGAAACATTCTTCCTAAGGTCTGCAAGCATGAACGGCAACCCGGAGCGCAGTTTCCCGCGTTCCCTCATCGATCGGTCTTGTCGGCCGTCGACGCCGTGCCGTTTTTGCACGGCGCCGCCGGCCTTGTGTCAGTACGTGGTGCGCTCGCCGCCGAGCGACTGGAGCAGCGCGCGATA
>CAMLOC010000564.1 GCA_946481465.1 uncultured Shinella sp.
GCCTTGGCGGCGCCCTCCCGGCGGGCCGGACGCGGCCTGCCCCAGCGTGCCGGTGCTTCGATCGTCGCTGCGTCTGCCATTGCCGCCTCCATACTCCTGAGCGAGGCTAGGCGGGATCGGGCGCCTTGTGACGCTGGAAAAAACTTACGAACGCGATAAGCTGTATTTATGAAAACCTTGCGCCGCCTGCTGCCCTCCGCCTCCAGCCTCATCATCTTCGAGGCTGCCGGGCGGCACCAGAATTTCACCCGCGCGGCAGCCGAGCTCGGCATGACGCAGGCCGCCGTCTCCTATGCGGTGCGCAATCTCGAGGAACAGTTGGGCGTGGCGCTGTTCCACCGCGTCCACCGCGCCGTGGAGCTGACCGATGCCGGCGAGCGCTTCCATGCGGATGTGACGCTCGGCCTGTCGCGCATCCAGAAATCGGCGGAGGATATCCGCGCCAAGGGGCGGGAGGCGAATGTGACGCTCGCCGCCTCCACCGCCTTCGCCTCGATGTGGATGCTGCCGCGGCTCGCCAAGCTGCGCGCCGACCTTCCCGACATCGACCTGCGCATCCAGACGAGCGTGCGCGACCTCGACCTCGACGAGGAGCCGATCCCGCTCGGCATTCGCGGCGGCGATCCGGCGAAATGGCCGCGCTACCATGCCGCGCTGCTGGCGCCGGAGGTGATCACCGTGGTGGCGAGCCCCGCCTTCGTCGAAAACCGTGGCTATCCGGGAACGCCGGAGGAGCTTTTGAAACTGCCGCTCATCCATCTGGAAGAGCCGGTGCGGTCGGCTTGCGACTGGCCGGAATGGTTCGCAAGCGCCGGCGTGCGCTATCCGGCGCAGGCGCGCCGCCTCGCCATCAACGATTACGTGCTGGTGATCCAGGCGGTGCTGGCGGGGGAAGGCGTCGCGCTCGGCTGGCGGCACCTCATCGACGGGCAGGTGCGCTCGGGCGCGCTCGTCACCATCGGCGGCCATGTGCTGGAGACGGAAGGCGCCTTCTACGTCGTCTGGCCGCGCGCGCGCGAACTCAACGGGCCGGCCCGGCGGGTGCGGGACTGGCTTCTGGAGGAAGGCCGGCTGGGCCGCGCCGGCGAGGCCTGAGCGTCAGCGGCGCAGGACCGGCTGAACCTCCTGGTGGAAGAAGCGGAAGTAGGAGGCGATCTGCGCGAGCGCATTGGTCGACAGCTTGTATTCGATGCCGAGGCGGCCGTTGGAATACCAGCGCACCGTGCCGCCTAGACGGCCCAGTTCCTCGCTCTCGATCGTCACCATCTGGCCGCGCATGGCCTGGATGGGATTTTCCACGTCGAAGGCCATGCCGTTGGGCGACAGGTCTATGACGCGGGCGCGCGTCGCCTGGTGCATCACCCGCACCGTCGCGTAGATGCGCACATTGGAACGGTTGTTCGCCCTGACGGGCATTTCCTTGACGCTGGCCATCCGTGGCTCCCTCACGAACATTCACTGTGGAAACGACCATAGCGCGTGCTGTTTGCCACCCGGCTAAACCAATGCCGACAATTTTAGCGAAGTGCCCTGTTTGGAGACGGCGCCTCAGGAAGCGGCGCGGCCCTCGACGCTGACATAGCGATCGGACAGGAAACGCATGGTGGCCACGGCATCCTGCGGCTTGCCGTAGAAATAGCCCTGCCCCATGCCGCAGCCGAGCGCCTTCAGCTTCAGCGCCTCGGAGAAATCCTCGATGCCCTCGGCGACCACGGCAAGGTCGAGACCCTCGCACATGGCGACGATCGCCTTGATGATGTGCTCGGAAGCCTTGTCGTTGGAAATGCGCGAAACGAAGGCGCGGTCGATCTTCACCTTGTCGAAGGTGAAATCGCGCAGGCGCCCGAGGCTCGACTGGCCGGTGCCGAAATCGTCGAGCGAGATGCGCACGCCCGCCGCGCGCAGTTCCCCGACGATCTTCTGCGCCGTGTCGGCATCCGTCATGACGGCGGTCTCGGTGATCTCCAGCTCCAGCCGGCGCGGATCGAGCCCGACGCGATTGAGGATCGCCAGCGTGTTGAAGGCGGTCTTCGGATCCATCAACTGAGCAGAGGAGAGGTTGAAGGAGAGGAAAAGCTCCTTCGGCCAGGACAGCGCCGTCTCGGCCGCCTTGCGCAAGAGCGTGTCCGACAGCGCGTCGATGAAGCCGCGCTCCTCGGCGAGCGGTACGAAGGTGGCGGGCGAGACATAGCCGAGATCGGCGTCGCACCAGCGCGCCAGCGCCTCGAAACCGACGACCGTGTCGTCGCGCAGGCTGACGATCGGCTGGAAATGCACGTCCACCTCGTTGGCGATGATGGCATTGCGCAACGCCTGCTCAAGCTGCGTGGCGCGCTTCATCTCCTGGGCGATTTCCTGCGAATAGACGGTGATCTGGCCGCGGCCGCGGCGCTTGGACCTATAGAGGGCCGTGTCGGCGCTCTTCAGGAGTTCGGTGAAATCCTCGCCGGCGAAGGGGAAGATGGCAAAACCGAAGGAGGCCGACAGGCGCACATTGCGGTCGCCGAGATCGAAGGGGGCCGAAAGCACCTCGCGCAGCATCAGGCCGATCTTTTCCGCGCCCTTGCGCTCGAAGACCAACGGCAGCACGAAGGCAAACTCGTCGCCGCCATGGCGGGTGACGGTGGCGCCGTCGGGAATGCAGGCCTTCAGGCGATGGGCCACCTGGCAGAGGATCTCGTCGCCGGCGCGCGGGCCGAAAAGGTCGTTGATCGGCTTGAAGCCGTCGAGATTGGCGATGCCGATGGCAAACGGCGCGGGGTCCTCCTCGCGCTCCTTGGCGATCTGGCGCACCTTGTCGCGCAGCCGGTAGAGATTGCCGAGCCCGGTCAGCGGGTCCGTATAGGCCATCGCATGGAGATCGGTCTGGGAAACATCCAGCGCTGCAGGATCAGCAGACTTCATCAATGATTTCCCGTACTTGCACGCGACCTCCGAGGATGGTCCCACGATGAGGCATGACCGTTAACAAAAACATAGCAAACGATCGTCACTCCTGCCCACCGGCCTCCCCAATTCTGGGGAGTTGACCGCCCCAGCTCAACCTATGCGACAGATTTCTCCGGCTGCGTGCCGGCATAGCGGCGATAGATCGCCTCGATCATGTCGGGGCTGACCGGCTTGGTAATGTAGTCGTCCATGCCGGCGTCCATGCAGTTCTGCATGTCGACATTGAGCGCCTGGGCGGTGACGGCGACGATGGGCGTGCGGATGCCCGTCAGCTTCTCCGCCTCGCGGATCTCCTTCGCCGCGTCGATGCCGTTCATCACGGGCATGGAAATGTCCATCAGCACGAGGCGCGGCTGGTGCTTGCGCCAGAGCATCACCGCCTCCTCGCCGTTCTCGGCGATGCGGTGCGAGACGCCCATGCCCTCGAGGATCTGCGAGAAGACGAACTGGTTGATCTGGTTGTCCTCGGCCACCAGCACCTCCACGTCGCCGACGGCGGCCGGCAGCATGGTCGAGATGTCGGTGGCGATGTACCAGTCGTCGGAGAAGCCCACCGGCGTGACGAAGGCGAACTCCGCGATCTTCCTGTTCGACGAACGGGCGAGCA
>CAMLOC010000565.1 GCA_946481465.1 uncultured Shinella sp.
CAGCGCTCCTCGCCCCGCTTGCGGGGAGAGGATGCCGGCAGGCAGGTGAGGGGCATCCCGCGCCGCAGAGGCGCCGCATGAAGTTCACAAAACTCCGCCTTCTCGGCTTCAAGTCCTTCGTCGAACCCACCGAATTCATCATCGAGCGGGGCCTGACCGGCGTCGTCGGGCCGAACGGCTGCGGCAAGTCGAACCTCGTCGAGGCGCTGCGCTGGGTGATGGGGGAGAACTCCTACAAGAACATGCGCGCGTCCGGCATGGACGACGTCATCTTCTCCGGCTCCGGCAACCGGCCGGCGCGCAACACCGCCGAAGTCGGCCTCTTTCTCGACAATTCCGACCGCACGGCGCCCGCCGCCTTCAACGGCGAGGACGAGATCCAGGTCTCGCGCCGCATCGAGCGCGAGAACGGCTCGGTCTACCGCATCAACGGCAAGGAAGCGCGCGCGAAGGACGTGCAGCTGCTCTTTGCCGACGCCTCCACCGGCGCGCGCTCGCCCTCCATGGTCGGGCAGGGCCGCATAGGCGAACTCATCCAGGCAAAGCCCCAGGCCCGCCGCCAGCTGCTCGAAGAGGCCGCCGGCATTTCGGGCCTCCATTCCCGCCGCCATGAGGCGGAACTGCGCCTGCGGGCCGCCGAGACCAATCTGGAGCGGCTCGACGACGTCACCTCGCAGCTCGAAAGCCAGATCGAGAGCCTGAAGCGCCAGTCGCGCCAGGCGAACCGCTTCAAGGCGCTCTCCGCCGATATCCGCCGCCACGAGGCGATGCTGCTGCACATCCGCTGGGCGCAGGCCAGGGAGGCCGAGGCCGAGGCGGACAGCCAGCTCAACCAGGCGACCTCGCTCGTCGCCGAGCGCGCCAACGCCCAGATGCAGGCGGCCAAGGAACAGGCCGTGGCCAGCCTGAAGATCCCCGAGCTGCGCGAGAACGAGGCGAAGCTTGCCGCCGTGCTGCAACGCCTGCAGATCGCCCGCGCGCAGCTGGAGGAGGATTCCGCCCGGCTGCTGCGCCGCCGCGACGAACTCGCCCGCCGCCTCGCCCAGCTTGCCGAGGACATTTCCCGCGAGGAGCGCATGGTGGCCGACAATGCCGCCGTGCTGGAGCGCCTGACGGCCGAGGAGGAGGAGATCGGCGAGATCCTCGCCGAGGCCGACGAGCGCGCAGAGGGCGCGCGCGAGACGATGGAGGCGGCCGCCGCCAGGCTTTCCGAAAGCGAAGCCGCGCTCGCCGCGGTCACCGCCGAGCGCGCCGAAGCGCAGGCGGCGCGCAACCAGCTCGAAAAGGCGATCCGCGACCTTGCCGAACGCCACCTGCGCCTCGGCCAGCAGCACGCCGCGCAGGCCCGCGAGCTTGCGGAGATGGACGTGCGCATCGCCGCGCTGCCCGATCCGGAAGAGCGCCGCGCTGCCGTTTTGTCCGCCGAGGAAGCGTTGGAGGCGGCCGGCGAAATGCTTGTCGCCGTGGAAGATGCGCTGGAGGAGGCCCGCTTTGCCGAATCCGCCCTGCGCGGCCCGGTCGATACCGCCCGCGCCCGCCTTGCCGGCATCGAGACGGAGGCCCGCACGATCCGGCGCATGCTGGAGGCCGGTGGCACCGGCGGCGCCTTCGCGCCCGTCGTCGAGGATGTCGATGTCGACCGCGGCTACGAGACGGCGCTTGGCGCGGCGCTCGGCGACGACCTCGATTCGCCCGCCGACAGTTCCGCTCCGGTGCATTGGCGCCTGTCCGGTGACGCCTCCGGCGACGCCTCCCTGCCGCAGGGTATTCCGGCGTTGATCGACCATGTCCGCGCGCCCGCCGTGCTCGCGCGCCGCCTTTCCCAGATCGGCATTGCCGCCAGCGTCAAGGAAGGGCTGTCCCTGCTGCCGCAGCTCAAGCCCGGCCAGCGGCTCGTCACCCGCGAGGGCGCGGTCTTCCGCTGGGACGGCCATGTCACCGGTGCCGATGCGCCGAGCGCCGCCGCGCTCCGCCTCGAGCAGAAGAACCGTCTCACCGAACTGGAAACCGAATTGGAGGACGCCCGCGCCGCGCTCGGCGATGCGGAGGCCGACCTTGCCTGCGCCGGCGAAACGATCCGCGCCGAAACGCAGCGCCAGCAGCAGGCGCGCGAGGCCCAGCGCACCGCCGCCCGCGCCCTTGCCGAGGCGCGCGAGGGGCTGGAAGCGGCCGAACGGGCCTCCGGCGACCTCATCCGCCGCCGGGCCGTCCTCTCGGAAACTGGCGCGCAGATCGAGGCACAGGTGGAAGAGGCCGCCGTCTCGCTGGAGGATGCCCGCGCCGCGCTGGAAGAGGCGCCCGACCTTGCCGGTCTCGACCTCAGCCTTCGCACCCACACGATGGAGGTTGCGACCGACCGCGCGACGCTGGCCGAGGCGCGTGCCGCCCATGACGGCCTTGCCCGCGAAATGGCCGACCGCCGCCGCCGGCTGATGGGCATCGCCGCCGAACGCGAGACGTGGACGAGCCGCGCCGCCAATGCCGAGAACCATATCGCCACCCTGCGCGAGCGCGCCGCCGAGGCGCAGGAGGAGATGGAGGAACTGGCCGAGGCGCCCGACGAGATCGAGGACAAGCGCCGCGAACTCCTGACCGGCCTCAGCAATGCCGAGGCCGCCCGCCGCGAGGCCGCCGAAGCCCTGCAGGCGGCGGAGAACCGCCAGCGCGAGGCCGATCATGCCGCCGCCACCGCGCTGTCGCAGCTTGCCGAAGCGCGCGAGACCCGGGGAAGGGCGGAAGAACGCCTCGTCTCCGCCCGCGAGCGCCGCGTCGAGGGCGAGGCGCGCATCCGCGAGGCGCTGAACTGCGCGCCGCACGAGGCGCTGCGGCTGACCGGCCACCCGGCCGACGCGCCGCTTCCCGATCCGCGCGAGCGTGAACGCGAGCTCGACCGGCTGAAGATGGAGCGCGAACGGCTCGGCGCGGTGAACCTGCGCGCGGAGGAAGAGCAGCGGGAGCTGACGGAAAAGCGCGACGCGCTCGTCGCCGAACGCGAGGATATCATCGAGGCGGTGCGCAAGCTGCGCTCGGCGATCCAGAGCCTCAACCGCGAGGGCCGCGAGCGGCTGCTCGCCGCCTTCGACGTGGTCAACGTGCAGTTCCAGCGCCTGTTCACCCATCTTTTCGGCGGCGGCACGGCGGAACTGCAACTGATCGAGAGCGAGGACCCGCTCGACGCGGGCCTCGAAATCCTCGCCCGCCCGCCGGGCAAGAAGCCGCAGACCATGACGCTTCTGTCGGGCGGCGAGCAGGCGCTGACGGCCATGGCCCTCATCTTCGCCGTCTTCCTCACCAATCCGGCGCCGATCTGCGTGCTCGACGAGGTGGACGCCCCGCTCGACGACCACAATGTCGAGCGCTACTGCAACCTGATGGACGAGATGGCCGCCTCCACCGAGACGCGTTTCGTCATCATCACGCACAATCCCATCACCATGGCCCGCATGAACCGCCTCTTCGGCGTCACCATGGCCGAACAGGGCGTCTCGCAACTCGTCTCCGTCGACCTGCAGACGGCGGAGCAACTGCGCGAGGCCTCCTGATGGATTGAAAT
>CAMLOC010000566.1 GCA_946481465.1 uncultured Shinella sp.
GGCGACTCGTCAGCTCCCGCGAAAATCGCGGAGGAAACCGAGGCTTACAACGACCTCACCCTCGTCGCGGCTCCCATTGCGGAGGGCGGGCAGTATCGCCTGGCCGGCCGGATCGAGAAGCGGGACGGCGAGCGGGTGCTGACCCGCAGCTTCATCCGCGCCGATCTTTTCTCCTCGCGCGACGACACGGTCGCCGCGACCTTCCGCAAGGCCAAACAGATCGCCGACCAGCACGGCGCCTCGCTCTTCGGCGACGGCGTGGAGAGCCGGCAGGTCTGACGGCCCCGGGCGGATTTTTGCCCGCCCCGTGCAAAAAGTCGTTCCCGATCGCACGAAGGCGCTGGAGAACCGGCGCGATTGTCTGTATCCGCGGAAAAACAACTTGTTGCGACTCTCCCGCTGCGCTTAGCTGCCGGGCAGTCGAAGATGCTGCGGACCGGCTATGGGCACTGAAAACCTGATTCTGCTTCTCGTCGAGGCCGGGTTCTACTTCGTCTTCATGGTGGGTCTTTTGCACCTGCGCCACCAGCTGGGCATCGGCATGTTCATCGCCGCGCTCGGCGTCATGCATTTCCTCGAGACCTATCTGGCCGCGGTCTTCTATATCGAGCTGCCCTTCGGCGTCATCTCGCCCGGTTCCTCGGTGCTGTTCTCCGGCAAGCTGATGATGATCCTCCTTCTTTACGTGAAGGAGGATGCCGCCGTCGTGCGCGCGCCGATCTACGGCCTGCTCGCCGGCAATTTCCTGACGGTCGGCCTCGGTTTCTTCCTGCGCCACCACCAGACGATCGGCGTGGTGCCGGGGCGCATCGCCGATCTCGCCTTCATCGACGAGATGGGCTGGCTGATGCTGTGGGGCACGACGCTGCTCTATCTCGATTCGCTGGCGATCATCCTGCTTTACGAACGGCTCGGCCGGGTTTTCCGGAAAAGCACGGCCCTGCGCTTCTTCGTCTCCGGCGTCGCCGTGCTCACCTTCGACCAGGTCGGCTTCTTCGCCGCGCTGCATTTCCTGAACGGCGCGCCGACGGAGGTTTTCTGGGGCGGCTGGATCGCCAAGATGATGGCGGCGAGCGCCTATGCCGTACTGATCACCGTCTATCTGCATTATTCGCGCATTTCGGCCATTCCCGTTTCGCCCCGGCCGATCTCGGACATCTTCGCGGACCTCACCTTCCGCGAGCGCTACGAGGACCTGCTCGACCGCTCGGGCCGCGATGCGCTGACCGGCGTCTATGACCGCAGCCGCCTCGAATTCGAGGCGCCGCGCATGCTGTCGGCCATGCTGGCGGGCGGCAAGCCGATGGCGCTGATGATCATCGACGCCGACCATTTCAAGGACGTCAACGACGGCTTCGGGCATCTTGCCGGCGACGGCGTGCTGAAGGAGATCGCCGCCTGCCTGCAGCGGGCCCTGCGGGTCGGCGACCGGCTGTTCCGTTTCGGCGGCGAGGAGTTCGTGGTGATCTGCGAGGATCTGTCCCCGGCGGCCGGCGCCGAGCGGGCGGAAGGGCTGCGCCGGACCGTCGAGGCGGACATCCGCCGGCCGGACGGCATGCCGATGACCGTCAGCATCGGGGTCGCCAACAGCTACAGCGACGGCACGACGCTGAACGCGCTGCTGTCGGCCGCAGATGCGCGTCTCTACGCCGCCAAGAGCGCCGGCCGCAATCAGGTGATCTCCAGCTAGACCCCGACATTCGGCCGGTCGATGACTTCGCGCAGCGCGAAGCTCGAATTGATCTTCACCACATGGGGCAGCGCCGACAGCCAGTCGCGGTGGATGCGCTCGTAGTCCTCCAGGTCCTTGGCGGCGACGCGCAGGATGTAGTCGTATTCGCCCGACATCAGGTAGCAGACCAGCACGTTGGGACAGAGTTTTACCGCCGCCTCGAATTCCGCGAGCGTCTTGGCGAACTGGCCGGACAGCGAGATGTGTACGATGGCGATCATCTTGTAGTCGAGCGCCTTGGGCGAGATGCGGGCGTGGTAGCCGGTGACGGTGCCGGATTTTTCCAGGATGTCGAGGCGGCGCGAGCAGGCCGAGGGCGACAGGCCGACACGCTCGGCCAGTTCCGCATTGGAGATCCGCCCGTTCTGCTGAATCACCCTCAGGATCGCAGCATCGATTGCATCGAGGTTCGCCATTCGAATTTCCTTCGAAAATTCTGCTAATATCAGGAGAATATTCGACCGGTGGCCGTTTCGCAAACCGGCTTTGCAAGGACATTGCGTGCGTCCTCTGCTTCCATGGTGATCCCCGCCGAGAGCGGCGGCAATGAAAACGGGAACACACTGGGAAAGGAACGCGCATGCGTGTCGGTTGTCCGAAGGAAATCAAGAATCATGAATATCGGGTGGGTCTGACGCCCGGTGCCGTGCGCGAATATGTGGCCCACGGCCACGAGGTTCTCGTCGAGACCAAGGCCGGCGCCGGCATCGGCGCAGACGATGACGCCTATCGCGCCGCCGGCGCGAAGATTGCAGCCACCGCCGCCGATATCTTCCAGAAATGCGACATGGTGGTGAAGGTCAAGGAGCCGCAGCCCGCCGAATGGGCGCAGCTCCGCGACGGACAAATCCTCTACACCTACCTACATCTTGCGCCCGATCCGGACCAGACCAAGGGGCTTCTCGCCTCCGGCGTCACCGCCATCGCCTATGAGACGGTGACGGACGAGCGCGGCGGCCTGCCGCTGCTCGCGCCGATGTCCGAGGTCGCCGGCCGCCTCTCCATCCAGGCGGGCGCGACGGCCTTGCAGAAGGCCAATGGCGGCCGCGGCATCCTGCTCGGCGGCGTGCCGGGCGTGCTGCCGGCCAAGGTCGCGATCATCGGCGGCGGCGTCGTCGGCCTGCACGCGGCGAAGATGGCCGCCGGCCTTGGCGCCGACGTTTCGATCCTGGACCGCTCGATCCCGCGCCTGCGCCAGCTCGACGATCTCTTCGGCGGGCGTATCCACACCCGCTATTCGACCATCGACGCGCTGGAGGAGGAGGTCTTCTCCGCCGATCTCGTCATCGGCGCGGTGCTGATCCCCGGTGCCGCGGCGCCGAAACTCGTCACCCGCGAAATGCTCTCGGGCATGAAGAAGGGCGCGGTGATCGTCGACGTCGCCATCGACCAGGGCGGCTGCTTCGAGACCTCGCATGCCACGACCCATTCCGACCCGACCTATGAAGTCGACGGCATCATCCATTACTGCGTCGCCAACATGCCGGGCGCCGTGCCGGTGACCTCGGCGCATGCGCTCAACAATGCCACGATCAGCCATGGCCTGGCGCTGGCCGACAAGGGCATCCAGGCGATCCTCGCCGACAAGCACCTGCGCAACGGCCTGAACGTCCACAAGGGCAAGATCACCAACCGCCCGGTCGCCGAGGCGTTGGGCCTGCAGATGTTCGAGCCGGAAGTGGCGCTCGCTGCCTGAGGCTTTCGGGTTTGAGATCTGAAAAAGGCCGGCGGAGCGATCCGCCGGCCTTCTTGCGTTTCAGGCGGCCGATATCCGGCACTGGTAGCAGTTGTTGCGCGCCGAACGGACATGGACATAG
>CAMLOC010000567.1 GCA_946481465.1 uncultured Shinella sp.
CGCCGCCGGCCAGGCGCCCACCGACGCTGCGCAAGGATCTGTGGTCTCCTACGACATTCCGGCCCAGCCGCTTTCCTCGGCCCTTGTCAGCTTCTCCAATGCGACAGGGCTGCAGCTCTTCTTCGATGCCGGCCTCGTTCGCGGCAAGATGTCTTCGGGCGTGAAGGGCGCGATGTCGCGCGGGGAAGCGCTGGGACGGCTTCTGGCAGGTTCCGGTCTCTTCTACCAGGTGAGGGGCGGCACGGTGACGATTTCCGATACGACCTCGGCGGTAGGCGGTTCGGCAAGCGGCGACGCCACCACGCTGGGCACGATCGTCGTCGACGGCAAGGGTGACCGGCTCGGTCCCGTCGTCGGCTATGTCGCCGGCAACAATGGCACCGGCACGAAGACGAACACCCCGCTGGTCAAGACGCCCCAGTCCGTCAGCGTGATCACGAAGGAGCAGGCGGCCGCGCAGGGCGCCCAGAGCCTCACCCAGGCTCTTCGCTACTCGGCCGGCGTCGCCGCGGAGGTTCGCGGCTCGGCGTCGCGTTACGATCTGCCCTATATCCGCGGCTTCGGTGCGCCGACCGATTCCAACCAGTATCTCGACGGCCTGCGCATGTTGCGCGGCGGCGGTTACGCCATCCCGCAGATCGAAACCTATGGGCTGGAGCGGGTCGAGCTTCTCAAGGGGCCGTCTTCGACGCTCTATGGCGGCGTCAATGCCGGCGGCATGATCAATACGGTCTCGAAGATGCCGACCGAAACGCCGCAGCGGGAGATCGAACTTCTCTACGGCAGCCATGACAGGATGCAGGTTGGCTTCGATTTCGCCGGGCCCGTCACCGGGGATGACACCCTGCTTTACCGGATCGTCGGCCTTGCCCGGAAGTCGGACACGCAGGTCGTCAACACGCAGGAGGAGCGCTTCTATCTCGCGCCGTCCCTCACCTGGGCGCCGGATGCCGACACCACGCTGACCGTCAGCGCAAGCTATCAGAAGGATCCGGAAGGCGGGTTTTACGGCGTGCTGCCGACCGTCGGAAGCCTTTGGGCCAATCCTCTCGGCATGATCCCGCGCTCCTTCAACGATGGCGATCCTGGTTTCGACGAATTCGACCGGGAGCAGACATCGATCGGATATAGGTTCGAGCACCGCTTCGACGACACCTGGACCATTCGGCACAACCTGCGCTACCTCGATCACGCCACCCTCACCAAGGCGCTTGGTACGGCGGGGCTTGCTGCGGACGGGCACACGATCAACCGCTACGCGCTCGGCACGGACGAGGCGGTTCGCGGCGTGACGTCGGACCTGCAGATTCAGGCCGAATTCGACACCGGACCTCTCCGGCATGTCGCGCTTGCCGGCTTCGACTACCAGCATTCCGACTGGACGCAGATCCGCGACTATGGTGGCGCCCCGCCGATCGATTTTCTCAACCCGGTCTATGGCGTGGTGACCGATCTGACCCTGGCGCGCATCACCGACCAGACGCAGACGACGAGCCAGGCCGGTTTCTATCTGCAGGATCAGATCGAACTGGACAACTGGACGCTGGTCGTCGGCGGTCGCTACGACACCGTCCGGATGCGGACCGAGAATCGTCTTACCGGAAACACGACGATCCAGGACGACGAGGCCATCAGCGGCAAGCTGGGCCTGATCTACAATTTCGACAATGGTTTCGCCCCCTATCTGAGCTACTCCACCTCGTTCCTGCCGGTGAACGGCACGGATGGAAACGGGAATGCTTTCAAGCCGACGACGGCGGAACAATACGAGGTGGGCATCAAATATCAGCCGACCGGCTTCGACGGCCTGTTCACGCTCGCCTATTTCGACATCACACAGCATGACGTGGTGACATCCCAGAGCCCTCTCCTCAGCTACCAGACCGGCGAGCAGCGGGCGCGGGGCATCGAGTTCGAGGCGAAGGTCGCGGTGACGAGCAACATCAACCTGACCGGCGCGTTCAGCTATACGAAGGCGGAAGTGGTCAAGGGGTTGGGTGTCGACGTCGGGGACTATCCGATCGGCGTTCCCGACTATACCGCCTCGCTCTGGGCCGACTACAGCTTCGAGGAGGGCGCGCTGGAGGGGCTGAAGATCGGCGGCGGCGTGCGTTATGTCGGCAAGTCGGTCGGCGGCTATTCCCCGAATGTCTATACCGCAGGCGCCACGCGGCTCGACGTTCCCGACTATACGCTGTTCGATGCCATCGTATCCTACGATTTCGGCAAGAAGGCGCCGGAGCTCGAAGGCCTCACCGCAAAGCTGTCGGTCAACAATGTCTTCGACAAATCCTATGTGACCTGCCTTTCCAACAATTTCTGCAACTACGGCAACGGGCGGGCTGTCTACGGTTCGCTCTCCTATCGCTGGTAAGCCTCGTGAGCGGTATCATCGACACAGGGAACGCCCCTTCGGCGCGGCGTTCCGGCCAGTTCGGCGTGCTCCTGGCCATCAATGCCCTCTATGTGGTCTTCGGCGCTGTTCTGGGCACCGTGCAGGGCGGGCTGCCCCCGGTGCTGCGCCAGCAGGGATACGATATCGGTTCCGTCGGCTGGATCTACGCCTTCTACCTGCCCTTCGGGCTCGCCTTCCTCTGGGCGCACTATGTCGATCGCGTGCGCCTGCCGCTTTTCGGGCACAGGACGGGCTGGATCGTCACGATGCAGGCCGTCGCCGTCGCCGCGGTCCTGCTCGTCGCCTTCGGCTCCGGCTGGCCGGTGGCGCTTCTTGCGGCGCTCGGCTTCACGGTGACGCTTGCGATGGCGACGATGGACACCGCGCTCGATGCGCTGGCGGTGGAGAGGATACGGCCGGACAAGCGCCCGCTGGCTTCCGCGCTCAAGCTGGCCGCCCTTTCGACTGGCGCGGTCATCGGCAATGGTGTCTTCGTCGTCCTCTTCGGTCGCTACGGCTGGGCGGCGCCCTTCCTGTTCCTTGCCGGGATCATGATCGTGCTGCTGCTGCCGCTCCTTGCGATGACGGAGGAAGCATCGCCAGCCGCGCCCGGGCGAGTGGAGAAGGCGAGCCTGCTGCGGCTGCTGGCCCGCCGCGAAGGCCGCCGCCGCCTGCTGCTCGTCACGGCCGTCTCCTGCGTCATCTTTCCCATCGCCGGCCTCAACCGTATCATGCTGGTCGATATCGGCATCCCGCTTGAGCAGATCGGCTGGCTTATGGGCACGCTCGGTCCGGCCAGCATGCTGCTCGTTTCCTTCGGCTCCATGCCGATGATGGCGCGGTTCGGCCTTTCAGCCACCTTCCTCGCCTTTGGTGCCGCAGGGTGCCTCGCCGTGTCGCTGCTGTCGCTGGCAAGCGCGTTCTCCGACGGCTCGCTCGCCATCGCGGGCAGCGTTCTCACCGGCGCTGCCGTCAGCGGCATCTATGTGACCGTTATGGCGAAGATCCTCGGCTGGTCCGCAGGCGACCAGCCGGCGACGGACTATGCGGCTTATTACGGCATCAGCCGCCTTTCCAGCACCGTCCTCACCATAGCCGCCGCGCAGGTCGCCGGCCATGTCGCATGGAGCACGTTCTACACCGCCGGC
>CAMLOC010000568.1 GCA_946481465.1 uncultured Shinella sp.
GGCCTCATTGCCACCCTTTCCGGCTGCAACAGCACGGATGCGCTGACGCCGCAGGTCGATGTCGGCGGCGGCACCTTCAGTTCGCCGCCCGTCACCCAGAGCGACCTCGACCAGATGAGCGCCCAGACGACGCCGGTCACCTCCGTCACCCAGGAAACCGCCTTCACCCCGTCATCCGGCACCGGCACCACCACGGGCGCGGACACTGCCGGCACGCTGCAGGGCCAGGCCGACGCGCTCGCCCGCAACACCGGGAACCGGACGGATGCGGAGCTTGCCCGCACCGCCGCCCGACGCTCGCTGGCGGCCGAGACGTCGACCGGCGCGGGAGAGGTCGCCGCCGTCTCGCCCGCCGCCGCGACAAGCGAGACCATCCGCTTCCTGCCGATCATCGGCGCGCCGGTCGAGGCCGTGACGCCGCTCTCCAGGCGGCTCGGCGCGGAAGCGCGCTCCAACGGCCTGACGATCCGCAGCGCCTCGGACAATTCGAGCAAGTACATCCTGAAGGGCTATTTCTCCGCCATGAACGACAACGGCAAGACCACCGTCGTCTATGTCTGGGACGTGCTCGACGGCAACGGCGCGCGGCTGCACCGCATACAGGGCCAGGAGAGCGTCTCGGGCACGGCCTCCGATCCGTGGGCGGCCGTGCCGGCCCGCACGATGGAAGGCATCGCGCAGAAGACCATCCGCCAGTATCTCGACTGGCGCGGCGCCACGCGCGGTTAAGCACGTCGCGGGTTAATCACAGCGAAATGCGAAGAAACGCTTTTCGCAGATCGCAAAGCCCTTGCATTCGCGGATTTTGCCGCTTAAAGCCCCCCCATCAGCATAATCCACAGGCGGACCATAGATGAAGGTTTTCGCGGGCAATTCGAACCGGCTCCTCGCCGAAGCGATCTGCAATTATCTGAATGTTCCGCTCGGACGGGCCACTGTAAGGCGCTTCGCAGACCAGGAAATCTTCGTTGAAATCCAGGAGAACGTGCGCGGCGAGGACGTCTTCGTCGTCCAGTCGACCTCGTTCCCGACCAACGACCACCTGATGGAAATGCTCATCATGATCGATGCGATGCGCCGCTCCTCGGCACGCCGCATCACGGCCGTGATCCCCTATTTCGGCTATGCCCGCCAGGACCGCAAGCCGGGCCCGCGCACGCCGATCTCGGCAAAGCTGGTCGCCAACCTCATCACCGAGGCCGGCGCCGACCGCGTCCTGACGCTCGACCTGCATGCCGGCCAGATCCAGGGCTTCTTCGATATCCCGACCGACAACCTCTACGCCGTGCCGATCCTGGCGCGCGACGTGAAGGAGAACTACAATCTCCAGAACGTCATGGTCGTCTCGCCGGACGTCGGCGGCGTCGTGCGCGCACGCGCGCTGGCCAAGCGTCTCGATTGCCAACTGGCGATCGTCGACAAGCGCCGCGAACGCGCAGGCGAATCCGAAGTCATGAACGTCATCGGCGATGTCACCGGCAAGGACTGTCTGCTGATCGACGATATCGTCGATTCCGGCGGCACGCTCTGCAACGCGGCCGAGGCGCTGTTGAAGAACGGCGCGACCAGCGTCACCGCCTATATCACGCACGGCGTCCTGTCGGGCGGTGCGGTCGCCCGCGTCACCTCCTCCAAGCTGAAGGAACTGGTGATCACCGACTCGATCCAGCCGACCACGGCCGTCCAGTCGGCGCACAATATTCGCGTCATCACCACCGCCAACCTGCTCGGCGAGGCGATCAACCGCACCAGTGCCGAAGAGTCGGTGTCGAGCCTGTTCGACTGACGGATTTTTGCCGGGACCGATACCGGCCCCGTCATTTCTGCGCTAAGTTCCCCTCAGATTCGACAGGGGAAAGCCATGATTTCCATGCCATTCGTGTCCCGCCTCGCAGGGCCTATCGTCCTCCTTCTTGCAGCCGGCACGCTTGCCGCCTGCTCGATCGAGGTCGACCAGCGCCCCGGCGGCTACGATCCGCGCCCGCCGCAGATATGCACCCGCGAATACGCCCCGGTCTGCGGCGAACGCGGCCGCGACCGCCAGACCTTCGCCAATGCCTGCGAGGCGCGTTCCAGCGGCTACGGCATCATCGGTCGCGGCGAGTGCCAGTTCCGCCGGCCGGATATCGACCGGGACCGTAATCGCGACAGGGACGGCTGGAACGACGGGCGTGACGACCGGAACGACCGCAACCGCGACAGGGACCGCCGGGATCGCGACCGCAACGACCGGGGCGATCGCGAACGCCCACGCGACCAGCGTGTCTGCACGATGGAATATGTTCCGGTCTGCGGGCGCCGCGGCCCGGACTTCAAGGAATTCGGCAATGCGTGCTCGGCGGAGGCGGCCGGCTTCACGGTCTATCGGCGCGGCCAGTGCCCGATCGGCTGAGGCCGGCCTGAGCCGCGTCAGCGCGTCGGCAGCGGGCAGGCCTCGCCGCCGGTAAAGAGGCGCGAGCGGGTGAGGAACCGTTTCTCCCGGCCATTGTCGAGCGAGAACATGCCGCCCCTGCCCGGCACCACGTCGATGATCAGTTGCGTGTGCTTCCACACGCCGAACTGGCTCTCGCTGATATAGACCGGCACGCCGCCGATCTCGCCGAGCTTCACGTCCCGGTCGCCGACGATGTAGTCGTCCGCCGGATAGCACATGGGCGAGGAACCGTCGCAGCAGCCGCCGGACTGGTGGAACAGGATGTCGGGATGATCCGCCTGGATTTCCCGGATAAGCGCCAGCGCGGCATCGGTCGCCACCACGCGCGGCTCGGTCTCGACTTCGGTCATGGCAGCCCTCCTCCAAGCGATTTTCCCTCCCCCCGGAACGGGGAGAGGGATGGAGCGGGAGCGACGGCGGACGGGCTCCCGCGCCCGTTGCACGCCGTCTCCGGGGGTGGAGACGGCTTGCGGTCGCTCAGAAGAAGCCGAGCGCCTTGGGAGAATAGCTGACCAGCATGTTCTTGGTCTGCTGGTAGTGGTCGAGCATCATCTTGTGCGTCTCGCGGCCGATGCCGGACTGCTTGTAGCCGCCGAAGGCCGCATGGGCCGGATAGGCGTGATAGCAATTAGTCCAGACACGGCCGGCCTCGATGTTGCGGCCGAAATTGTAGCAGCGATTGGCGTCGCGGCTCCACACGCCCGCACCGAGGCCATAAAGCGTGTCATTGGCGATTTCGAGCGCTTCGGCATCATCTTTGAAGGTGGTCACTGACACAACCGGTCCGAAGATTTCCTCCTGGAAGATGCGCATCCTGTTGTGGCCCTTGAACACAGTCGGCTTGACGTAGAAGCCGCCGGCGAGTTCGCCTTCGAGCGTATTGCGCTCGCCGCCGATCAACACCTCGGCGCCTTCCTGGCGGCCGATATCCAGATAGGACAGGATCTTTTCCAGCTGCTCGCTCGAGGCCTGGGCGCCGATCATCGTTGTCATGTCGAGCGGGTTGCCCTGCTTGATCGCCGCGACGCGTTTGATCGCCTTTTCCATGAAGCGGTCGTAGATCTTCTCGTGCACCAGCGCGCGGCTCGGGC
>CAMLOC010000569.1 GCA_946481465.1 uncultured Shinella sp.
AGCAGGAATATCCGATGCTCTACAAGCGCTTCGCCGAACTGGTGAAGGCCGGAAAATCCGACGTCGACCTTGCACCGTTGCGCCATGTCGCCGATGCCTTCATGCTCGGCCGGCGCAAGTTCGTCGAGGCCTTCCACGACTGAGCAAGGGAAAGGCCCGCCAACCGGCGGGCCTTTTGCCGTCATCCCGCCTGCGCGGCGAGCGGGGCCGGGCCCGGCCGCCTTACCAGCAGCACCGAGAACGCGGCGAGGATGCACATCAGGCCGGCGATCTGCAGCGCGGGCATGTAGGTGTCGTAATCGCTCTTGAGATAGCCCGCGCCGAAGGCCGCCGTCGCGGCGCCGAGCTGATGGCCGGCGAAGACCCAGCCGAAGACGAGGCCGGCCTTCTCGCGGCCGAAATTCTCCGCGGCGAGCTTGACGGTCGGCGGCACGGTCGCGACCCAGTCGAGGCCGTAGAAGACGGCGAAGACCGAAAGCTCCACCACGCTGAAGCCGGAGAAGGACAGGTAGAGCAGCGACAGGCCGCGCAGGCCGTAGAACCAGAAGAGCAGGAAGCGGTTGTCGTAGCGGTCGGACAGCCAGCCGGCAAAGACGGTGCCGAAGAAATCGAACACGCCGATGACAGCGAGCGTGCCGGCCGCCGTGACCGCCGCCATGCCGAAATCGCCGCAGATCGAGATCCAGTGCGTCTGGATGAGGCCGTTGGTGGACAGGCCGCAGACGAAGAACGTGCCGAACAGCACCCAGAAGACCGCGTTGCCGGAGACGCTCTTCAGCGTGACGAGCGGTGCGAGCAGCGTGGCGCGAAGATTGTGATCCTGCTTCGGCGGACGGACGACCGCCGTCTCGCCATAGGCGGGCAGGCCGAGATCGGCGGGATGATCGCGCATCAGGAGAAGGACGAGCACCATGGCCGCGGCGATGACGGCGACGGCGAGCGTCAGGGCCGCGCGCCAGCCATAGGCTTCCGTCAGCGCGGCGAGCAGCGGCAGGAAGACGAGCTGGCCGGTCGCGCTGCTCGCCGTCATCAGGCCGACGACGAGGCCGCGGCGCTTGGAGAACCAGCGCGCGGCGACGGTGGCGCCGAGCACCAGCGCCGTCATGCCGGTGCCGACGCCGATGACGAGGCCCCAGAGCACGAGGAGTTGCCAGACCTCGGTCATGAAGAAGGAGGCGACGATACCGCCCATGATCAGCGCCAGGGCCGTTGCGACCACCTGGCGGATGCCGAAATGGTTCATGAAGGCGGCGGCGAAGGGGCCGAGCAGTCCGAAGAGCACCAGCCGCACCGCCATGGCGGACGAGATATCGGCGATGTCCCAGCCGAACTCCTCGTGCAGCGGCTGGATCATGACGCCGGCCGAGCCCATCGCACCGGCCGTCGCCAGCATGGTGAGGAAGGTGGTGGCGGCCACCACCCAGCCGTAGTGAAGATTGCGCCCGGCCATCCAGCGGGCGACGCCTGTCGAGATCATGGTTCGGTCCCTTTCCTCGTTGCCGCCAGCGCGGCCGAATTTGCGGGTAGATACCCCTATTATCGTCAAAAAATCACAGCGCCGCGAGCAGGTCCCGCAATTGCCGGGCGCCGTCCGGCCCGAGCCGGGCCTCGATGGCATCCTGCACGCCGTCCCAAAGCGGGGCCCCTTCCCGCAGCACCGCACGGCCGGGCTCGGCGATGGTCAGCACGGCCTCGCGCTGGTCCTTGCCGGGCTTGATGGCGATCAGCCCCATGCGCTCCAGCACCTTGGCATTGCGGCCGACCGTCGAGCGGTCGAGCTCGACGCGCGCGCCAAGGTCGGTCAGCGAGACGGGCGCCATGCGGTCGATGTTTCGCAGCAGGCTGAACTGGGCGATGTTCACGCCGAGCGGCGCCAGCGCCTCGTCATAGTAGGACGAGACCTTTCGCGAGGCCTTGCGCAGGACGATGCAGTGGCAGGTATCCCTGGACATAATCCCGGGTATATACCCATGACGGACCGGACGCAAGGCCGGCGCGGTGGCATCACGCCTTCTTCATCCAGCGGCCGTCGCTGTTCTGCTGCCAGTAGGTGAGCTGGTGCCCCTCGCCCTTCAGGCGCTTCCAATGCGCGCGCGCGGTCTCCACCTCGGCCTGGTCGTAACCGTCGAACATGAAGATGACGCGCGCATAGGCGTCGAGCGCCGGCGGTTCGGCGCCGGCGACGAGGAAGCGCACCGTCGCGCCGTTGGCATTGTCGGCGGCGGTGGTCAGAAGCACCGGCTGGTCGGCGGGAAAGGCCTGCTCGTCGGTGCCGTGCGGCAGGAAGCTCTCCTCGCGGAAGGTCCACAGATGCGTGTCGAGCGCATCGCGCCGTTCCGCGTCGCCGGTCTGCACGACGACGCGCCAGCCGCGTTCGAGGCTCTTGTCGAGGAGCGGCGGCAGCGCATCCTCGAGCTTCGATTCGGTCAGGTGGTAGAAGAGGACTTCGCTCACCCTCTCCTCACCCTTCGTAGTTCGCGCGCACCAGCTCATCCAGCAGGCGCACGCCGAAGCCGGAGCCCCAGGACTGGTTGATCTCGTCCGTCGGCGAGCCCATGGCCGTGCCGGCGATGTCGAGATGCGCCCAGGGCGTGTCCTTGACGAAGCGGTGCAGGAACTGCGCGGCGGTGATCGAGCCGGCATAGCGGCCGCCGGTGTTCTTCATGTCGGCGAACTTGCTGTCGATCATCTTGTCGTATTCGCGGCCGAGCGGCATGCGCCACAGCCGCTCGTTGGTCGACAGGCCTGCGGCGGTGAGGCGCGCGGCGAGCGTGTCGTCGTTGGAGAAGAGGCCCGCATGATGGCTGCCAAGCGCCACCATGATCGCGCCCGTCAGCGTCGCGAGGTTCACCATGAACTGCGGCTTGAACGTCTCATTGCAGTACCAGAGCGCATCGCACAGCACGAGGCGGCCTTCCGCGTCCGTGTTGATCACCTCGATCGTCTGGCCGGACATCGACCTGACGATATCGCCGGGGCGCTGGGCGTTGCCGTCGGGCATGTTTTCCACAAGGCCGAGGATGCCGACGACATTGGCCTTCGCCTTGCGGGCGGCGAGCGTGTGCATGAGGCCGATGACCGCTGCGGCGCCGCCCATGTCGCCCTTCATGTCCTCCATGCCGGCGGCCGGCTTGATGGAGATGCCGCCCGTATCGAAGACGACGCCCTTGCCGATGAAGGCGATCGGCCGGTCCTTCTCCTTGCCGCCCTTCCAGTGCATGACCGCAAGGCGCGGCGGGCGCACGGAGCCCTGCGCAACGCCGAGGAGCGCGGCCATGCCGAGCTTCTTCATCTCGCGCTCGGTGAGAATTTCCACCTCGACGCCGAGCTTTTCGAGCGCCTTGGCCTTGTCGGCGAATTCGACCGGGCCGAGCACGTTGGCCGGCTCGTTGACGAGGTTGCGGGCGAGAATCACGCCTTCGGCGACCGCCTCGGACACCTCGTTCGCCTTCTTGGCGGCACTGGCGGCGGCGGTGACGATCGTCACCTTCACGGCCTTCGGGGCCTTCGCCTCGTCGTCCTC
>CAMLOC010000570.1 GCA_946481465.1 uncultured Shinella sp.
GGGCAAGTGCCATGCGCTCGCCTGGAACAATGTCAGCGCGGTCTTCGGCGACGTGGAGCGTCCGCGCCTCGTGCATCTGGCCGAGGCCAATGCGGAGCTTGCCGCAAGCCGCGCCCGCGAATTCGGCTTTGCCCGATCGACCGCCGACTGGCGCGCCCTGCTTGCCGATCCCGAGGTCGACGTGGTCTCGGTGACGACGCCGAACCAGTTCCATGCCGAGATGGCGATCGCCGCGCTGGAGGCGGGCAAGCACGTCTGGTGCGAGAAGCCGATGGCGCCGGCGCTGGCCGATGCCGAGCGCATGCTCGCCGCCCAGCGCTCCTCCGGCAAGGTCGCGGTGATGGGCTACAACTACATCCAGAACCCCGTCATGCGCCACATCCGCTCGCTCCTCGACGAGGGCGCGATCGGCACGGTCAACCATGTGCGCGTCGAGATGGACGAGGATTTCATGGCCGATCCCGAGGCGCCGTTCTACTGGAAGAGCGAGGCGGCCTCCGGTTACGGTGCGCTCGACGATTTCTCCGTGCACCCGCTCTCGCTGCTGTGGAGCCTGTTCGGCCATGTCGAGGCGGTGATCGCCGCGCTGGCGAAACCCTATGCCGACCGCCCGCTGAAGGAAGGCGGCCGCCGCGCCGTGGAGAACCACGACATCGCCAGCGTGCTGATGCGCCTTCCCGGCGGCGTTTCCGGCGTGCTGATGGCCAACCGCTCCGCCTGGGGCCGCAAGGGCCGCATCGCGCTGCAGGTCTATGGCTCGAAGGGCTCGATCCTCTTCGACCAGGAGCGCATGAACGAGTTCCAGCTCTATAGGGTGGAGGGCCGCGCGAGCGAGCAGGGCTTTGCCACCATCCTCACGGCCCCGCATCACAAGCCCTACGACCGCTTCATCCCGGCCCCCGGCCACGGCCTCGGCTTCAACGACCTCAAGGTCATCGAATGCCGCGAGCTGATCGCCGCCATCGCCGGCATGGCCTCGCATTCCATCGACTTCAACCATGGCCTGCGCATCGAGAAAACCGTCCATGCCATGGCGCAATCTTTCCGCGAGAGCCGCTGGGTCGAGATCGCCGCGGCGTGATTTTTCGCCGGCCGGACCAAAAAAATCCGGCCGGCCGCACATTGAAACGGTGGGGGCCATACGTAATACTCTCGGCAATAATGCCGGAGGGAAGGGCATGAGAAAGCAAATACAGAGACGCTGGGCGCCGGTCCTCTTCGTCTCGATTGCTGTCGTCGCGTTCAATGCGGGCGCCGCCGAGGCGAAACGCGTTGCACTGCTGATCGGCAATCAGAAATATGAAGAGACCGCCCAGCTCAACAATCCCGCCAACGACGTGGAGCTGATGCGCGCCTCGTTCGAAGGCGCGGGCTTCGATTCCGTCAAGACCGTCCACGATCTCGACCGCTCCGCCATGGTGAAGGCGCTGCGCGAGTTCGAGGACGACGCGGTGGATGCGGAAATGGCGGTGATCTACTATTCCGGCCACGCCATGGAGATGAACGGGGTCAACTACCTGATCCCCGTCGACGCGGCGCTGAAGAGCGACCGCGACGTCGAGGACGAGAGCGTCGCCATCGACCGCGTACAGCGCTCGCTGGAGGGGGCCAAGAAGCTAAAACTCTTCATCCTCGATGCCTGCCGCAACAATCCGTTCTCTGCTTCGATGACGCGGTCGATCGGCACCCGTGCCGTCACGCGCGGCCTTGCCCGTGTCGAGCCCGAATCGGCCGACACGCTGATCGCCTTCGCCTCGAAGGCCGGCACGGTGGCGCTCGACGGCGAGGGCATGAACAGCCCCTTCGCGACGGCGCTGTCGAAATATTTGACGGAGCCCGGCCTCGACGTGCGCATCGCGCTCGGCAAGGTGCGCGACGAGGTGGTGGAAGCCACCAACCGCGAGCAGGAGCCCTTCGTCTACGGTTCGCTCGGCGGCGCGCAGATCTTCCTGAACATCAAGGAAGTGAACATCAACGTCACCAACAGCGGCAACACGCAGGAAATCTCGCCGAACGGCCAGTCGGAAGCGGCCGCCGACTGGCAGAACATCCGCGACCTTGCCGACGAGGACCTGATCAACGCCTTCATCGCCAAGCACGGCAAGGACCCGGTCTACAAGATGCTGGCGGAGAAGAAGCTCGCCAGCCTCAAGGAGGCCACCCAGAACGAGGGCCAGGATGCCGCCGGCATCGCATGGGAGGCCCTCAAGGGCTCGACCGACGCGGCGGCGCTACAGCGCTTCATCGAGCGCTACCCCGATAGCCAGCACCGCAGCGATGCCGAACAGCTCATCGCCGCGCTGGAGCCGAAGAAGGGCCTCAGCGTCGATCTCGCGTCCAAGGAGACGCCCGCCTCGCGCGACTGTTTCCTCCTCGCCGGCGAGCCGCAGTCGCTGCCCGGCTTCATGGGCGTCAACTTCCTGAAGATCGATGCCAAGCGGGCGCTTGCCGCCTGCGCGCAGGCCGTCAACGAGAACCCGTCCGACGGCATGCTCGTCAACCTGCTCGGCCGCGCGCACGACGCCGACCGCAACTATGTCGAGGCGCGCCGCAACTACGAGAAGGCGATCGAGCTCGGCAACATGTATGCCATGACGAACCTCGCCTGGTTCTCGGTCTACGGCACGGACGGCCCGGTCGACGTCGCCAAGGGCCTGTCGATGTTCGAGAAGGCCTCGACGGCGGGCAATTCCTACGCCCAGGCCTCGCTCGGCTGGCTCTACCGCGAAGGCTATGGCGGCACCCGCCAGGACTATAACGAGGCGGTGAAGTGGTATCAGCAGTCGGCCAACCAGGGCTATGCCAACGCCATGGCGACCATGGGCTGGTTCTACCGCGAAGGCCTCGGCGTCTCGCAGGATTACGTCCAGTCGCTGAACTGGTATCGCAAGGCGGCGGATGCCGGCGACGCCAACGCCATGTCCTCGCTCGGCTGGGCCTACCAGAACGGCCTCGGCACGGCGCAGAATTATGCCGAGGCCAAGGTCTGGTACGAGAAGGCCGCCAATATCGGCGATTCCTACTCGATGGCCTCGCTCGCCTGGCTCTACGACGTCGGCAACGGCGTGAAGCAGGACTATGTCGAGGCGCGCTACTGGTATGAAAAGGCCGCCAATGCCGGTAGCGCCTATGCCATGGGCAACCTGTCGCGCCTCTACGACCAGGGCCTCGGCACGCCGGCCGACGCCAAGGAAGCCGTCCGCTGGGCGGCCGCCTCCGTCGAGAGCGGCGATGCCAACAAGCTGAAGGAGCTGAAGGATAATCCCGGCAACTTCACGGTCGCCTTCCGCAAGGAGTTCCAGAACCTCCTGAAGGAGCGGGGCTATTACAGCGGTTCCTCCGACGGCGAATTCGGCGCTGCGACGCTTGCGGCCATCGACAAGCTGGCGGCCGGGCGCAACGATGCCAGCACGCTGACGAACACCAACACCACGACGAGCACCCTTACCGACAGCAACCAGTCGACGGTGACCCTCGGCGGTTCGGAGTGGTCGTGCCCGCAGGCGGCGACCACGCCGT
>CAMLOC010000571.1 GCA_946481465.1 uncultured Shinella sp.
CTGGTGGGCGGGAGGCCGTGCCATGGGCCTTGTCGCCGCCTGTCTTCCTGTCGTCCTTTTCGCCCTCCCCGGCGCGGCGGTGCTGCCTGCCGCTGCCCTTCTTCTCGCGCTGGCCGCCGCGCTCCTCTATGCCGGCGACGTCGTCCATCTCTACCGCGCGCGCAAGCGCAGGCAGGCGGAATTGAATATCCGCGCCACGTTTGCGGCCTTCGGCGCGCTTGTCCTGTCGGTCGTCCTGTTGAACGTGCCGGCCGTGCGCGCGGGGGATGGCCTTGCCGCGACCGTCTATCTCTTCGTCTTCGGCTGGCTGACCGGATTGGGCCTTGCCCAGCTTTACAAGATCGTCGCCTTCCTGACATGGTTGGAGGCCTACGGGCCGGTGCTCGGCCGCGCCCCGGTGCCGCGCGTGCAGGACCTTGTCGACGAGCGGCGCGGGCGTATCCTGTTCTGGCTCTATTACGGCGCGGTGGCGGCGGCCACGCTCGCGCTTTTCCTGGACGCCGCCGGGGCCTTCCGCGGCGCAGTCCTCGTGCAACTGGCCGCGACGCTGGGGCTGATGGGAGAGTTCGTCCGCGCGCGGCGGCTTCGCATCGTGCCGCAAGCGCTGCGCGCGCCGGCCGGCATGGTGCGCCCCCGTCTTTTCCTGCCTTCATCTGTTTCAAGGAGATAACCGATGCCCGACGTTTCAAGCACGATCGCCCCCAGAACCCTCGATGTGCGACCGATCCTGGAAAGCGGCGGCGAGCCGTTCCAGGCGATCATGGAGGCGGTGCAGGCGCTGGAGCCCGGGCAGGGGCTCCGGCTGTTCGCCACCTTCCGTCCGCAGCCACTCTTCCGCGTCATGGCGAACCGCGGCTTCGACCACGCGGCCAGCGAGATCGAGGGTGGCGACTGGGAGGTCCTCTTCACGCCGCAGCAGGCCGTGGCGCCCGTCGAAACCTCCGTCGACGCTGAGCGTCCGGAGACCTGGCCGGATCCGTCCCTCCATCTCGACCTCAGCGACCTCGACCCACCCGAGCCGATGGTCCGCATCCTTTCGGCGGCCGAGACGCTGGAGCCGGGCGAGGTGCTTTTCGCGGTCCTGTCCCGCGAGCCGCTGTTCCTGTTTCCCGAACTGACCAAGCGTGGCCACCAGTGGGCCGGCAATTTCGACGAGACGGGTTCGGCCTACCGCATCCTCGTGCGGGCGGGCCGGGCAAAGGGGTGATCTCATGGACAAGGACGAGAAGGCCGCGCTGGCCGAGGCGATCCGCACGGCCCTGCGCACCATCATCGACCCGGAGATCGGCCGCAACATCGTCGATCTCGGCCTGATCTACGAGATCAGGGTGGAGGAGGGCGGCATTGCGCGCGTCACCATGACGACGACGACGCGGGGCTGCCCGGCGGGCGATTATCTCAAGGATGCGGTGGGCACTTGCGTCTGGTATGTGCCAGGCGTCGAATATGCCGAGGTGCGGATGACCTATGAACCGCCCTGGACGCCGGAAATGATGACGGCGGAAGTCTAGGAAAGGAAGACGGCCCGGAAGCAGTTCCGGGCCGTTTCGCGTTCACAGCGGCGCGCGGCGCTTGCGCGCCAGGATCGGCGCATATTCCAGGCAGAAGAGCCCGAAGGCCGCGATCCACAGGAGGCCGGAGGTGGCGTAGACCAGATGGCTCGCCTCGGGGAGGATTTCTCCGAGCGGGCGGATGAGCGCGCAGAGGATCAGCGCGACATAGGCGGCGACGGTGGGACCCGTGGCCTTCAGCGGGCGGCCGGTATGGCCGAGGCTTGCCCGGGTCATGACGGCCAGCATCATGCAAGCGATGGCGCCGACCGAGAGGAGATGCAGCACGGAGCGCTCCTCAAGATAGCCGAGCGTGCTGAGCGCAATGGAAAGAAGGCCGAGCGGCACGAAGGCATAGGCGACATGCAGGACGACGAGCAGCCTTTCCGGCCATGTCGTCCAGCCCCGCCAGCGGTGAAGGCGGATGCAGTGCAGGACGGCGGCGGCAAGCCCGAGCCCTGCAGTCGCGGGCTGCTCCGGCGCCAGCGTCCAGGCGCCAAGCGCGCCGACGCCGGCAAGGATGGCGACCATGTCGAAACGGTTGTAGGGCACGGGGAAATCCGTGCGGCCGGACTTGTTGAGCCAGTTGCGCGTGAAGCTCGGCAGGATGCGCCCGCCGACGATCATCACCAGCACGACATAGGCGGCGACGGCCATGCGGATCGCCAGGTGGTCATGCCCGCCGTCGATCGCCGCCACATGGAAGACGGCGTTGGCGACGGACAGGGCGAGCAGACCGCCGAGCACCTTCAGGTCCTTCCACTTGCGTCCCGCCACGACCTCGCGCGTGCAGATGGCAAGGAGCGCCGGCAGGAAGAGGCCGTCGACGATGGCGGCGGCCGTCACGCCGACAATGTCCGTCACAAGGAGGGCGATGCGCCCGGCGCACCACAGGGAGAAGAGTGCGAAGAGCGGCCAGCCGGAGACGGGCAGGCGGCCCGTCCAGTTCGGCACGGCGGTCAGCAGGAACCCGGCGAGAACCGCGGAGGCGAAGCCGAACAGCATCTCATGGGCGTGCCAGTTGGGCGCGCCGTAGTCGCCGCCGATTTCGAGATGGCCGGTGATCGCGGCGATCCACAGGCTCATCGCCGCAATGGCCCACAGGCCGGCGCCGAGGAAGAACGGCCGGAAGCCGTAGGAAAACAGCACCGGACCGGTGTGGGAAAGGCCGCGGGGGACGGCGCGGCTGACGCGCGCCGTGGTTTGGCTTGCGCTCATGATCGTGCTCCTTTGCATTTGTCAGCTCTTTCTAGGCCAGTCGCGGGGCCGCTTCTTTGCGAGATGGCAAAGAGCAAATCAGCATCTGCCAAAATGCCGCAGCGGCCGGAAAGGGCTGTTTGTCCCATCTCAAAGAGGTTGGCGCGAATGCTCCTAGAACAGAGAGGACCGGGCGATACACCGCTCCGTCCTTTCAAAAGGAGAGAAACAATGACCGAGCAGTTTCAGATGACGCGCCGCACCATCCTGGGCGGAGCCGCCTTTGCCGGCGTCCTGACGCCGATCATTGCGGCGTCGATGGCGCGAGCGGAAGGCGGCGCCATAGAGACGAACGCAGCCGCGACCGCAGCCGATATCGCCAAGCTGGAGCGCGTGAAGGTCGAGCTGGTCAAGCCGCCCTTCGTTCACGCCCACACCCAGAAGGCCGAGGGCGGCCCGAAGGTCTACGAATTCACCATGACGATCGAGGAGAAGAAGATGATCCTCGACGACAAGGGCACCGAGGTCCATGCGATGACTTTCGACGGTTCGGTTCCCGGGCCCCTGATGGTCGTGCACCAGAACGACTATGTCGAGCTGACGCTGATCAATCCCGAGACCAACGAGCTGCAGCACAATATCGACTTCCATTCGGCGACGGGTGCGCTCGGCGGCGGCGCGCTGACCGTGGTCAACCCCGGTGAGCGCACGGTGCTGCGCTTCAAGGCCACCAAGGCCGGCGTCTTCGTCTACCATTGCGCACCTCCCG
>CAMLOC010000572.1 GCA_946481465.1 uncultured Shinella sp.
TCGCTGATCGCCTTCCCGACGCGCGAACTGTTCGTCGACAAGATCAACGAGTTCGACCTCATCATCTTCGACCGCTACCAGCACCGCGGCGTGCTGCCGATCCTCTACTACGACAACATCGCGCAATATGTGGAAAACGGCGGCGCGCTGCTGATCGCGGCGGGGCCGGAGCATGCCGGCAACGATTCTATTGCCGGCACGCCGCTCTCCGTCGTGCTGCCGGCCAACCCGACCGGCGCGATGAACGAGGCGCCCTTCTATCCCCGCCTTTCGGAGCAGGGGAAGAAACATCCCGTCACGCGCGGGCTGGAAGGCGCCGGCGAGGAACCGCCACGCTGGGGCCGCTGGTTCCGCACCGTCGACGTGCAGCGGCCGGACGGCAATGTCGTGATGGAGGCCAATGACGGCAAGCCGCTCCTGGTGCTGAACCGCGCCGGCAAGGGCCGCGTCGCCATGCTGCTCTCCGACCAGGGCTGGCTCTGGGCGCGCGGCTTCGAGGGCGGCGGCCCGCATGTCTCGCTCTATCGCCGCACCGCCCACTGGCTGATGCAGGAACCGGCGCTGGAGGAAGAGGCGCTGACCGCCCGCACCTTCGGCCGCACGCTGCAGATCAACCGCCAGACCATCGGCGATGCGCCGGGCGAAGCGACGCTGAAGCTGCCTTCCGGCGCGACGCAGCAGGTGGCGCTGACCGAAGCCGAGCCCGGCCTCTACCGCGCCGAGGTGCCGACGGCGGAGACGGGCCTTTACGAGATCACCAATGACGACCTCACCGCGCTCGTGCATGTCGGCGCGGTCGATGCGCCGGAATTCAAGGCGACGATCTCGACCACCGAAAGCCTGAAGCCGCTCGCAGAGGCCACGAAGGGCACGGTGCGCCGGCTGGTCGACGCTGAGGGCGAGGCCGTCTCGCTGCCCCCGCTGCTGCCGGTGTCGGGCCAGGTGCGCACCGTGGACGAGAACCGCCTGTCGCTGCGCATGACGGACGAGACGGTGCTGAAGGGCATCAACTCGCTGCCGCTCTTCGCGGGCTTCGCCGGCGTCGGCCTGCTGCTCCTCGCCTTCTCGGCCATGTGGTATCGCGAAGGGCGATGACTTCCGGCGCCGCGCCGCCGTTCGACGAATGTCTCGGACGAGGGCATGCGGCCGGCGGTGGCGGATCCGTTCGACAACCGGATAAGGTTCATGGAGTTGAGGGACTGAGATCGCCCCTCATCCGGCTGCCGCCACCTTCTCCCCGCAAACGTGGAGAAGGGAAATCCCGCACCGTTTTCCCAACAAACGATTGAGTTGACAGAAGGCTTCGCCAGTTCCTCCTTCTCCCCGCTTGCGGGGAGAAGGTGCCGGCAGGCGGATGAGGGGCAAGCATCAAGCGCCGGAGGTAGCCGCTTCGTCCCGCCAGCAGATCACACCCTTCAGCCGCGCATGCGTATCGTCCGCAAAAGGCATGACGAGCACGCGGGCGGGATCGACGGGACCGGGGAAGGTCAGCGCGTTCCAGGTGACTTTCTCGAAGCCGAGCGGGCCGTAATAGGGCGGATCGCCGACGAGGACGACGGCTTCGGACCCCTTGCGTTTCGCGGCGGCGCAGGCGATGCGCAGCAGTTCCCGGCCGATGCCGCGGTTCTTGTGCGAAGGCCTGACGGCGAGCGGGCCGAGCAGGTGCGCCTTGACGCCGCCCGCAAGGACCGGCGTCATGCGCACGGAGGCGATCGTCTCGCCGTCGTCGGTGCAGATGAAGGACAGCGACAGGTCGTGCGGGCCCTGCTCGCGGATGCGCGCAGCCGCGCGGACATGCCGGCCGGGACCGAAGGCTTCTTCGTTGATATGTTCGATGGCCGCGTCGTGGGAGGCATCTTCCGTCAGGTAGACGAGGTCGTGCTTGAGCATGTTCATGGATCAGGGAACCGGAAACGAAACGAGGGATGCGGGTGGTCGCGCCGCCGCCAGGGGGCGCAGCAGGAGCATCAGCGTCGTCGTGGGGTTCCGGTATAGAACATGGAGCTTGTCGTCTTCCTTGCCGGCGTGAGTGCCGGTGCTGGTCTGCGCGGATAGCAGAAATTTCGCCTCTGTCAAAGCGCAAAACGCACTGTTCATCAAAATGCACCTATCCACGCCCCGCCCTTGCACTAATTATGGCGGCATGTTTTGGCCGCGAAGGGCGGCGAAAGGAGACCATCATGGGCATGCTCGTGGACGGCGTCTGGCATGACGTCTGGTATGACACGAAATCGACGAAAGGCCATTTCCAGCGCGCCGCTTCGCAGTTCCGCAACTGGATCACGCCGGACGGCGCGCCGGGACCGTCGGGCGAAGGCGGCTTTGCGGCGGAAGCCGGGCGCTACCACCTCTATGTCTCCTATGCCTGTCCCTGGGCGCATCGCACGCTGATCTTCCGCAAGCTGAAGAAGCTGGAGGACATGATCACCGTTTCCGTCGTCGATCCCCTGATGCTTTCGAAAGGCTGGGAGTTCAGGGGCGAGAACGGCGGAACGCTCGATCCGCTGTTTAACGCCGCCGCGCTCTACGAGGTCTATCTGAAAGCCGATCCGCACTATTCCGGCCGCGTCACCGTTCCCGTGCTGTGGGACAAGAAGGAGAACCGCCTGGTCTCGAACGAATCGGCCGAGATCATCCGCATGTTCAACTCCGCCTTCGACGGCCTCACCGGCTCGCGCGACGACTACTATCCCGCGCCGCTGCGCGCCGAGATCGACGCCCTCAACGAGGCGATCTACGACAGCGTCAACAACGGTGTCTACAAGGCCGGCTTCGCCACGACGCAGGAGGCGTATGAAGGCGCCGTGCAAAAGCTCTTCGAGATGCTGGACAGCCTCGACGCGCGGCTTTCGACGCAGCGCTACCTGACCGGCGACCGCCTGACGGAGGCGGACTGGCGGCTCTTCACCACGCTGGTGCGCTTCGATCCGGTCTATGTCGGCCATTTCAAGTGCAACATCCGCCGCATCGCCGACTATCCGAACCTCTCCGGCTACCTGCGCGAACTCTACCAGGTGCCGGGCGTCGCCGAGACGGTGAACATGCGCCACATCAAGGAGCACTATTACCGCAGCCACACGACGATCAACCCGACGGGCGTCGTGCCGGTCGGCCCGCAGCTCGACCTGACGGTGCCGCACGGGCGGGAGCGGCTGAAGGCGGCCTGACCCTACCAGACATCCGCAAACGGCGCCCGGCCGGCAAGCTCCTCGAGCCGTCGGCGGGTGGCCGCGGTCGTGGCGGCCGGCAGCGCGTCGAGCGCGAAGAAGCCCGCCTCGACGATCTCCCTGTCCCGGGCACGCGGCGCGGACTGGGTGACGCCCTCGCAGCGGTAGAGGAGGACGTGGTCGCGCCTGCTGGTCTGCCGGTTGAAATAGACGTGCACGAGCCGCGGCGGCGCGCCCATGGCAAGGTTGCCCTCCTCCCGCATCTCCTTGGCCAGCGCCTCCAGCGCCGTCTCGCCACGCTCGATGCCGCCGCCCGGCAGATGCCAGCCGGGCACGTAGCTGT
>CAMLOC010000573.1 GCA_946481465.1 uncultured Shinella sp.
GGGCGTCGATATCGCCTATGGCCAGCGCCGCATCGTAGCGGATCTCGACCTTGCGATCCCGGAGCGCCGCTTCACGGCGCTGATCGGCCCCAACGGCAGCGGCAAGTCCACGATCCTGCGCACCTTCGCAGCCCTGATGAAGCCCTCCGGCGGCAGCATCCTTCTCGACGGCCGCGACATCACGGCTCTCTCGACGCGCGACGTCGCCCGCAAGGTGGGCGTCCTCCTGCAGGGCCCGGTCGCGCCGGAGGGACTGACGGTCATGGACCTGGTCCGGCAGGGCCGCTATCCGCACCGCTCGCTCTTCAGCCGCTGGTCGCAGGGCGATCAGACGGCCTGCGAAGAGGCGCTCATGCTGACCGGCACGACGGATTTCGCGGATCGGGCGATCGACAGCCTCTCCGGCGGCCAGCGCCAGCGCGCCTGGATCGCCATGACGCTTGCACAACAGGGCGAGGCGCTCCTGCTCGACGAGCCCACGACCTATCTCGATCTCGAACACCAGGTCGAGCTGATGAACCTCATCACGCTGCTCGTCGCCAGGCACGGAAAGACGGTCGTCGCCGTGTTGCACGACATCAACCAGGCGGCCCGCTATGCCGAACATGTCGTTGTGTTGAAGGACGGGAAGGTCACCGCCGCCGGAAATCCCGATGCCGTGATCTCGGCCGAAACGATCGCCGACGTGTTCAAGGTGAAGACGGTCGTGATCCGTGACCCGGTTGCCGGAACACCGCTCTGCATTCCACTGTGACCCGGCAGGCAGAGCGCCGAGCCGTTACCCAAATATCACACCGCTGGTCCATTCGAACACCCCGCCAAGGCCCGTGCCGCACGCGGCCGAAACGGCGAAAGCCAAATCGGGCAACGAAATCAGACATAAAGGTGAGTTTTACAGTCCTGATTTATCCCGGCTGCGTTCCACCGGTTCAGGATTGTTCTATCCTATTGCACTTGCAAGGGTTTTCCAGATTGGCTAGCCCTTTCCTCAACAAGGTTCGGTCTTCCCCGTCCTGAACCTGACCGGTGGTTTGGGAACTGTGCCGATGTCGAACTCCTCCTCGCCCCTCGTCTGGGACAGTGTTGACAGCAACGACCTGCTGAACCGGGCCATGGAGGCCCACTATGCCGACATCACCAACGCCGTTCGCCGCCGCGGCCATCCCCGCTCCACGGCTCGCGACGTGGTGCACGATCTCTATGTGAAGCTCGCCGCCAAGCCCGACGTGTTGCAGAACAAGCGCTCGATAAAGGCCTTCCTCTGCCGAGCCGCGATCAATCTCGGCCTCGACCGCCAGCGCCGGGAAGCCAAGGAAGCGCGCCTCTTTTCCGGCTCGGAACGCGAAGCGCTTTCGGTGGCGAGTGCCGGCCCCGCTCCGGATTTCGCGCTGGACGTCGAGGCACGCGTTGCGATCCTGCGCGCGGCGATCGCCGAACTGCCGGAACGCCGCCGCGTCGTCTTCATCCTGCATCGTCTGCATCACCTGACGCCCGACCAGATCTGCGTGAAACTCAATATTTCCAGGAACATGGTGGACCGGCACCTGCGCCGCGCCTTCGCCCATTGCCTCGACTGCCTCCTGCAAGTCCAGTAAGGGTCCCAAATCGACGACCTCAAACGTCTAGAGGGAGAGGACACGCTTGGAGACGCCGATGCCGACCAACGCTCAGAAAAAGCGCAACCGCGAAGCGGCCGACTGGCTGTTGCGCAACGGCGATCCGAGCCAGTCGCCGGCGGACAGGGCCCGCTTCCAGCGCTGGCTCGATGACGACCCGGAGAACTGTCGCACCTACAGCGCCGCCGAGCGGCTGATGGGGGACGCCCGCCAGGCGATCCAGTCCGACCCGACGCTCGCCAACATCAAGGTGAAGCCGCAGCGGACGGCGAAGCCGATCGCCATGTCACTGGCCGTCGCCGCCCTCGTGACCGGCGCCTTCTTCGCCTTCGACGGGCCGATGCGGCTGGAGGCGGACATGATCGCCGGGACGGGCGAGATGCCCGTTCTCACGCTGGACGACGGCTCCGAGGTGCAACTCAATGCCTCCTCCGCCATCGCGGTGGACTTTACCGACACGCGCCGCACCATCCGCCTTCTCCGCGGCCAGGCCTTCTTCCAGGTCGCTCATGCGCCGGAGCGCCCCTTCACGGTCGTGGCCGGGACAGCGAGCGTGACGGCGCTCGGCACCGCCTTCGACGTCCGCTACGGCGAGGACGATACCGAGGTGACCGTCACCGAAAACGCCGTCGAGGTCGAACTCGACGGGGACAGGACACGCGCGATCCGGGTGAACGAGGGCGAACAGGCGACCTACGATCATACCAGGAAGAAGACGGTCGTCGCGCCGGTCGATGGGCTCGTCGCCCTCGCCTGGAAGCGGGGGCAGATCGCCGTGGACAATGCGCCGCTTTCCTACGTCGTCGAGGAGATGAACCGGCATTTCCGCGGCCGGATCGTCGTCGCCGGTTCGGCGCTGGCCGACCGCCGCGTCAGCGGCACGATCAAGGTCGCCGATACCGCCGAGGCGCTTGCCTTCGTCACGAGGGCCCTCGGCCTGCAAGCGACCCGCCTCGGGCCCTTGATCGTCATTCGCAACTAGGCGATATCGCAGGCGCCCGCCGATTGACCAATCGCGACGATTGTCGGTTTGTTCATCGCGCCCGGGCGAGCCTGTGCTATCAGCGGGTTCAACGATTCTAGATCTGTAGACGCCATGAGCCCCAAGACCCGCGGTTATCTCTTCGCCTTCCTGGCCGTCTGCATCTTTGCCGGCCAGGATGCGATCACCAAGTATCTCGGCGACCGCTATCCGGCGCTGTTCATAACGATGATCCGGTTCTGGGCCTTTGCGCTCTTCGTCTGCGCTTTTGCCGCCTCGTCGCAGGGCGGCATCCGCCAGGCGGTCCGCACACGCCGCCCCTGGCTGCAGATCGCCAGGGGGCTTCTGCTCGTCGCGGAAATCGTCCTCATCGTCTTTTCCTATGTGCATGCCGGGCTTGCCATGAGCCAGTCGATCTTCCAGGCGACGCCGCTGATCATCACGGTCCTGTCCATTCCCCTGCTCGGGGAGGCCGTCGGCTGGCGGCGCGGGACCGCGGTGCTGGTCGGCCTTCTCGGCGTGCTGGTGATCATCAACCCCGTGGACGTCCATTTCGACCTGTCGCTGCTCCTACCCCTCGGCGCGTCGGTGCTCTTCGCGCTCTACAGCATCGCCACGCGCGCGGTGAGCCGCGAGGATTCGGCCGTGACCAGCCTCTTCTACGCCGGCATCGCCGGCGCCGTGGCGATCTCGCTGATCGGGCCGTTCCACTGGACCGAGGTCAAGCCCTCCGACTGGTATGCGCTCGCCGCGCTCTGCGTCTGCGGCACCCTCAGCCATTATTTCCTGATCCGCGCCTATGGACTGCTGCCGGCCGCGGAGGTTCAGCCCGTCACCTATTTCCAGCTCGTGCTCAACGTCATCCTCGCCGGCCAGGCCCCGCCTGCCGCTGACCGTTTCGACGGGTT
>CAMLOC010000574.1 GCA_946481465.1 uncultured Shinella sp.
AAGGTGCCGACGACGCCGTAGGAGATGCGCCCGCCCTTCTTCACGTCCGGATCGACATAGCTGAAATGCTTGTAGTCCGCCGGCAGGGCCGGTTCGCCGTGCATGGCGATGCCGTGAACCGGGGCTGCCTGGGCGAAGCTGGCGGGCAGGGCGAAAAGGCAGGCGGCAAAGGCCGTGAGGAAGGGGCGCAACGGGGTCTCCTCGTGGGGTCCGGATGATTCTTCTCTATTATACGCACTCGGAACGGGACGGCAGCGTGGCGGGCCGGCGAAATCGAATGTGCGCGGGAATTTCGTCAAGAAAGGCTGGATATCCGGCGCGGCCCATTGTAACAGGGTTCCCCGAAGCGGGTCATGCAAATGCCTCATTTCGCCGACAGGAGAGCGCACGGCTGACCAAATCGCCCGAAAGGGACCCAAAGGGGCGCTGTCGCTCCGGCACCGGATTTTCAGGAGACCGAAATCGTCATGATCTTCACATCGCACCTCATCAAGCGGACCGTGCTTTCCGCCTTTGCTGCTTCCGTTGCCCTGGCGGCTGCTCCTTCCGCCTCGCTGGCACAGCAGCAGTCGGCGCTGCCGCCGAAGGGCTGGTTCAAGGTCTGCACCAAGCAGGAAGACAACGACGTCTGCATCGTGCAGAACCTGCTGGCGGCCAACAGCGGCCAGCTCATCACCGCGGTCGGCCTCATCACCGTTTCCGGCAAGACGAACCGCAAGATCATGCAGGTCTCGGTGCCGAGCGCCCGCCTGATCCCGCCGGGCGTCCAGATGCAGATCGACGGCGGCAAGGGCCAGAAGCTCGACTACGCCATCTGCATGCCCGACAAGTGCGTCGCCGAAGTGCCGCTGACCGACCAGATGATCGCCAGCCTCAAGAAGGGCGGCGAGCTCGTCCTGACCTCGGTCAACTTCCAGCGCGCGCCGAACCCGATCAAGATCTCGCTCGAAGGCTTCACCGGCGTCTTCGACGGCGAGCCGATCGAACAGTCGCAGCTCGAAGAGCGCCAGCGCCTGCTGCAGGAAGAAATGCAGAAGAAGGCGGAAGAAGCCCGCAAGAAGCTCGAAGAGGCCCAGAAGGCCGCCAAGAGCCAGTAAGCGCCACGCTTCGCAAGATCACGAAAAACCCGGCCGGAGGCCGGGTTTTTTGTTGGTGGTCAGTGGAAGATGCCGCTCTGCTCCTTCCAGCGGTAGTGCCCCTGCTCCACGTCCATCAGGGCGCGGACCTGCGGATGGCGGATCGGCTTGCCGCTCTCGTCGGGAACAAGGTTCTGCTCGGAGACATAGGCGACGTATTCCGTATCCTCGTTCTCCGCGAACAGATGATAGAACGGCTGGTCCTTCGACGGCCGGATCTCGGCGGGAATGGCGTTCCACCATTCCTCCGTGTTGGCGAATTCCGGATCGACATCGAAGACCACGCCACGGAAGGGGAACACCCGGTGGCGGACGATGTCGCCAATGGCAAATTTTGCGTTACGCATTTTCATGGCGTACCTACCTTTCCACTTATATTTGGGTAAATACGCCGAAACATCAATAGTTCGGCGGCCTCGCACGTCTTTATCAGGGGAGGTGGCGCGCTTGCGCCACGGGTGGTTTCGGCGTACCCCGAAAGGGGCGTCTCAGCTGGATCGGATGGCATGAACAATCAATGGGGCAGGAGCGGCGGCGGATCGTCGGCAGGCAGCGGCATCGGAGGCATCCTGTTCGCCTCCGTGGTGTGCCTGGCGCTCGGCGCGGCCGGCGGCTACGGCGCCTTCCGCCTGATGGACGACACAATCCCGCAAAGCGAACTCGACACGCGCGACAGGCGCATTGCCGACCTTGCGCGCGAACTCGACGCCCGCGCCGCGCAGGTCGAGGAGAATAGCGGCAAGACGCAGGCGCTCGTCGCGGAGAACGACGCGCTCAAGCGCCAGGTCGACGCCTTGCGCAAGGATGCGGGCGCGTCGGATTCGGATGTCGCGGTGATCGCCGCCGAGCGCACGAAACTTGCGCAGGAGATCGTGCCCGCGCTGGAAGACAAGCTCCAGCTGCTCGGCCAGCGCGTCGCGGATGCCGAGGCGGGGCGGAAGACGGCCGAGGAGGCCATCAAGGACCGCGAGCGGAAGCTCTCGCTCCAGGCCGACAGGCTCGCCGGCCTTGAAAAGACCTGTACCCGGCAGGCCGCCGCGCGCGGCGCGGAGGCCGAGGACCTGAAGGCCGAGACCGCCGGCCTGCGCGCGGAACTCGACAAGGCGCGTAAAGCCGAGGAAACGCTGCGCAAGAAAGACCTGCCGGCGCTCGAGGACGAGATCGGCCGCAAGGACAAGGAGATCGCCGCCCTCGGCGAGCGGACCAAGGCGCTGACGGGGCAGGTCGAGGCGCTGGAAGCGGCAAGCTGCATGGCGCTGCCGAAGGAGCCGAACGACAACGGCAGGAAGACCGTGCCGGAAAAGGAGGCGACCGGCGATGCCGCCCGCGACGTCGCCATCCAGCCCCTCAATCCGCGCAACGGCGCGCGCGTGGCCGAAGCGATGCGGGAGACGCCCGGCCTCGATACCCTTACCAGCGTGCAGCGCGACCAGCTCGAACGCTCGCTTGCGGCGGGCGAATGCGTGACGAGCGCGCTCGGCGGCGTCTTCCGGCGCGTTCCGGTCCTCGCGCTGCGAAACCTGATGCGCGACCTCGACAGCGACTGCTGAGCCCTAACCGTGAACCCGTCCTCCAAGGGAGACCAGGAATGAAGCGATCTGTTCTTTTGGCCGCGCTCGGCCTGGCGCTTTCAGGCGCAGGCGCCTTCGCCGCGGATTTCGAGCGCAACATCATGACCGGCGGCCCGCAGGGCACCTATATCAAGATCGGCCGCGACATCGCCGCGCTCGGCGCCGAATGCGGCCAGACGCTCAATGTCTTGGAAAGCGCCGGCTCGCTGGAAAACTTCGTCGGCGTGCGGAACCGGCGCAACACCCAGTTCGGCATCGTGCAGAGCGACGTGCTCGAATACCTGAAGACCTTCGAGAAGAACGACCCCGAGGTGCAGAAGGCGGTCAAGGGCGTGCGCATCATGTTCCCGCTCTACAACGAGGAGATCCACGTCCTCGCCCGCACCGACATTGCCGGCCTGAAGGACCTCGCGGGCAAGAAGGTGGCGGTCGGCAAGAAGGATTCGGGCACGTTCCTCACCGCCACGCTCATCATGGACATCCTGCAGGTCAAGGCCGGCGAGCGCCTGGACATCAACCCGGACGAGGCGCTGCCGAAACTTCTCTCCGGCGAGATCGACGCCTTCTTCTATGTCGCCGGCGCGCCGGCCTCGCTCTTCACCGGCAACACGATCGACAAGGCGAAATTCCACCTCGTGCCGATCACCGAGGCGCCGTTGCTCGCCACCTATACGCCCTCGCGCATCGAGCCCGGCACCTATTCCTTCCAGGACAAGCCGGTCGACCTCATCGCCGTCAAGGCCGTGATGATGACCTACGACTACGACACCAAGCGCAACGCGTA
>CAMLOC010000575.1 GCA_946481465.1 uncultured Shinella sp.
AGGTCTCACGCCGGGGTCGATAATCTCTGTTGCAACGCAGAGCCAAAAGACATAGGTTCCGCGCGATTTCAAGATGGGCCGGTTTTTTGTTTGCGCCGGTGGCAAAGGGAGCGTTTGCAGATGAATCCATATGTGAACATGGGTGTGGGTGCCTTGTTGGGTACGGTCTTCGTGCTGATGACCGTGTCCATTGCTTCAGAAGGCATCTTCCATTCCGAAGCTCCCGAGAAGGAAGGCTTCACGATCGTGGCCGAGGAAACCGGCGGCGAGGCAGCCGGCGGCGGCGAAGCCGCGGCAGCCGTTCCGATCGCCACGCTGCTCGCCAGTGCCGATGCGGGTGCCGGCGAAACGGTCTTCAAGAAATGTGCGAGCTGTCACACCCCAGAGAAGGGCGGACCGAACAAGGTCGGCCCCAATCTCTGGGATGTCGTCAACCGCCCGGTCGCCTCGCATGAGGGCTTCAGCTACTCTGCCGGCATGACCACCTTCTCCGAAGGCCACAAGGTCGTCTGGGACTACGATCACCTCAGCTTCTTCCTGGAAGCGCCGAAGAAGCACGTTCCCGGCACCGCCATGGGCTTCGCCGGCCTGAAGAAGGACGACGAGCGCGCCAACATGATCGCCTATCTGCGCACGCTTTCCGACAACCCGGCACCGCTGCCGACCGCCTCCAGCGAAGGCGCCGATGCAGGCGCGGCCGCTCCCGCCGACGGCGCGACGTCCACCGAGGGCGCGGCTCCCGCCGATGGCGCTGCCGCGACGACGGAAGGTGGCGCAGCGACGACGACCGAGGGCGCAGCCCCGGCCGAAGGCGGCACCGCCACCGAGGGCACCACGACGGAACAGCCGGCTCAGTAAGGCGCCGACGCAAGGAAGACGAAAGACCCGGCCATCGCGCCGGGTTTTTTATTGCCGCCGCGGCGGCCTCACCCCAGGAGCCAGGCCCAGAAGGAGACGGTGAAGACGCCGAGCGCCGTCGTCATGGTGATGGTGGAGGAGGCGAGCGCGTGGCCGACGCCGAAATGGTTGGCGAGAAGCCAGGCATTGATGCCCGTCGGCACCGAGGAGCACAGAACCATCGCAGCCGTCCATTCCGGGCTGAGGCCGAGCAACCGGCAGGCGACATAGACCGCGCCGGGCAGCAGCACGAGCTTGAGGCTGGTCATCGCCAGCGCGATGCCGGCATTGCCGCCGACCTTGTACTTGTTGAGCGCCATGCCGATCGAGATCAGCGCCGCCGGCGCGGCCGCCCCGGCGATCTGGTCGACCACCACTTTCACGGGCCCCGCCAGCGGCACGCCGCCCGTATGGAACAAGGCCCCCGCCACGAGGCCGATCACCAGCGGGTTGCGCACCAGGCTCTTGCCGATGCCGAGGAGGAGCGTGCCGAAGCCCTGCGGCGCGCGTGTGCCGTCCTTGCGCTCCGCCCGTTCCATCAGGATCGTGCCGGCGATCATCATGACCGGCAGGTGTACCGAGAGCAGCACCGAGATCGCCACCAGCCCCTCTTCGCCGACGATGCGCGAGACCAGCGGCAGGCCGATGAAGACGGTATTGGCGAAGGCGGAGGAGACGCCGGCGAGCACGCCGATCCGCCGGTCGCGTTTGAAGCCGAGCGTGGCGACGAGATGCGCCACCGTCCAGGTGAAGGCGACGCCGGCGAAATAGCCGATCCAGATGCGCAGCGGCGATTCCCCGGCGAAATCGGCCTCCGCGATGGTGCGGAAGAGCAGGACGGGAACGGCGACCCGGAAGACGAACTCCCCCAGCCCCTCGCCCAGCGCCTCGCGCAGGTAGCCGGTGCGCACGAGCAGCCAGCCGATGAAGATCAGGGCGAAGATGGGCAGGACATTGAGGGCGACGTCAGACATGCAACCGTCCGGAAAGCGGGAAGAAAGGCGGCAGGACGGCCGCCCTGCGCGGGCTCCATGGGTAGGGCAAAGCGCAAGGGGGGTCCAGCGCGAAAGGGCGGCGCACAAATGAAAAAAGCGAGGGTTATCCCCCCGCTTCCTCATCCCGGCCTGGCCGGGGAAGTGTCTCGCGCGGGTGCCAGTACATCCGTGGTCACCGCGCTTGCGAAACACGACTTTCGTGTCTGACGAGGGTTCTACCGGTGCGCTGTAACAGCGGTATGACAGAGAACGCCCATCCGTGATTTGAAGTCTGCGCCGATATGGTTAACAAAAGGTTAACGCGCCGTTGCATCGAAATTTTTCGCTTTGCCGGCGATTGAACGGCGAACCTGAAACGTCTTCCCCCTGGTTCCATGCGCCACCCTCTTCCCGGCCCTCCCCACGCGCTCCGTCTTCGATTGACAAGCCGCATCCGGGCCGGAAGAGTGGCGGGGCAACGAGACGGGCAGCGGTAGGAGGACTTCATGTCTATGCGCGCATTCTTCGGTTTCTCGGCACTTCTTCTGGCGGCCGTCGCCTCCTCTCCCCTTCCCGCAGGCGCCCAGGAAACGCGCACCGTGGTCACCTCGGAAAACAGCGACTATTTCGGCTTCGACCTGCGCACCGTGCAGGACGTGACGCTCGACCAGTGCAAGTCCGATTGCATCGACGACCTGTCCTGCCGCGCCTTCACCTATAATCCCAAGGTGAAATGGTGCTTCCTGAAGAGCGACTTCAACCAGCTCAACCATTTCCAGGGTGCCGTGGCCGGCAAGATCGTGCGCGCGGACGCCGCGACCGATATCGGCGCGCCGCCCGCCCTGGCCTTCATCAGCGAATACATGGCAAGCGACGCCCGCTCCTTCCGCGACAACCTGACGCTCGCCACCGAGCACGCCGGCCAGGGCGCCGAAAGCCTCGCCTCGCTCGGCCGCATCGAGACGGCCTCCAGCCGCTTCGACCAGGCGCTGATCGCCTTCAGGGGTGCGCTCTCGCTGGCGCCCGACGACTACTATCTCTGGATCGAGACGGCCGAATCCATGTCTCGCGCCTTCAACAACAGCTATCTCGCCGGCCAGGGCGCCCTTGCGGCGATCAACGCCTACCAGCTCTCGCGCACGACGGAGACTCGCGCCCGGGCGCTGGCCGTGCTGGCCGAGACGCTCGACAAGTCCGGCAACTACCGCGCCGGCATCAACGCCTACAAGGCAAGCCTGGCGCTGAAGGAGGACGTGGCCGTGCGCTCGGCCTATCTCGGCCTTCGCGCCCGGCAGGGTTTCCGCGTCGTCAACCACACGATCGATTCCGACAGCGCGAGCCCGCGCGCCTGCGTCGAGTTCTCCGAGCCGCTCGTCAAGTCCGGCGCGGACTATGCCTCCTTCGTCACGCTCGACGGCGCCGCGCCGAAGGCCGTTGAGGCCAAGGACCGGCAGATCTGCGTCGAGGGCCTTACCCACGGCCAGCGCTACAAGATCGCCTTCCGCCCCGGCCTGCCGTCGGCCGTCGACGAGACGCTGGAAGCGGCCGTCGACCTCGATATCTATGTGCAGGACCGCGCCTCGATGGTGCGCTTCACCGGCGACGGCTTCGTGCTGCCG
>CAMLOC010000576.1 GCA_946481465.1 uncultured Shinella sp.
CCGTCACCGGCCTTGCCATCGCGGTGGTCGCCTTTTCCACGCGCGAATTCGTCACGGCGGAATTCCTCATCCAGCGTCACGCCATAGACCGGGCGGCGCTGAGCACGTCGCTGACGCTGCAGGTCCTGTGCAGCACCGCCGTCGCGCTCGTCCTCGGCCTTGCCTCGGGCGTCATCGCCCGGTTCTACGGCACGCCGGATCTGTCCTTCTTCCTGCTGCTCGCGGCGATAGCAGGTCTCACCGAGGCGGTCGCCCAACCCGTCGTCGCGATCCTGCGCCGCAACCTCGATTTCGGCGCGCTCGCGGGCATCCGTACCGGCGTTTCCCTGGTCAGCGGGGCGACCACCATCCTGCTGGCCGCCCTCGGCTTCGGGCCGATCAGCTTTGCCTGGGGCATGCTGGCGGGGGCGGTGACGCTCGCCGGCCTCTCCCTCACATTCTCGCCGGTGCCGACCCGCCAGTTCCTTCGCCCGAACCTGGCGCGCTGGCGCGAGGTCCTGGCCTTCGGCGTCTTCAAGGGCGCAGCGCTCATGGTGGAGCGCATCCAGGAGACCGTGCCGCAACTCATCCTCGGCCGGCTCACGTCGATGACGTCCGTGGCGCTCTACAACCGCGCGAACGCGTTGTGCGGCGTGCCGGATCGCATCATCATGTCCGCCTTCTACAGCATGGCCTTTCCGGCGCTGGCGAACTCCGTGCGGGAAGGCCAGGACATCGGGAAGACCTATTTCGGCGTGCTCGCCTATCTCTCCGTGCTCTACTGGCCGGCCGCGCTGATGGTCGGCCTCATGGCGCCCGAAATCGTGCTCATCGTGCTCGGCCCGCAATGGGAGGCAGCCGTTCCGGTCGTGCGCATCCTGTCGCTCTCGGCGGTCTTCTGGGTGCCGGCGATCGTCACCGGACCGCTTCTGCTGGCGCTCGGCCACAACCGCGATTCCTTCCTCGCCAGCCTGATCTCCCGCGTGCTTGCCGCCTCGATCCTCTGCGCCGCCAGCCTCTACGGGGTGATCGCCATGGCGCTCAGCCAGTTCATCGCATTGCCGCTGCAAATGGCCGTCGCCTTCGCTTTCGTGCACCGCCATGTGCCCTTCTCGTTTCGCGCCTTGCTGTCGGCGCTGGCGCCGAGCGCCGTCGTCACGCTCTTCGCCCTCGCCGGCCCCGTGGCGCTGCTGGCGCTGAACGAACAGCCCCAGTCGGCGCTCCTCACCTTCGCCGCATCGGCCGTTCTTTCCGCCATCGGCTGGCTCGCGGGCCTGCACATCACCCATCACCCCTTCCTGGTCGAAACGCAGATCGTGTTCCGCCTCGGCCGCAACCGCTTCGATCAGCTCCGGCGGTTCCTCGCCGCGGGGGCGTAAGCCATGGTGAGCGTCGATATCGTCATCCCGAACTACAATTACGGCCGCTACCTCGAAGCCTGTGTGACGAGCGCCCTGTCGCAGGACGTCGAGAACCTGCGCGTCCTCATCGTCGACAATGCCTCGACGGACGACAGCGTGGCCGTCGCCCGCCGCCTTGCCGCCGCGGATCCGCGCGTGGAATTGCTGCTCCGGCCGGAAAACCTCGGCCCCCATGCCTCCTTCAATGCCGGCATCGACTGGGCTCGCGCCGATTATTTCCTCCTGCTCTTCGCGGATGATTTTCTGGTGCCGGGGGCGCTCCGGCGGGCGACGGCGGTCATGGAACGGGACCGGGCGATCGCCTTCTGCTACGGCCGCGACGTGCCGGTCCGCGATGACGCGCCGCTGCCCGATCTCCCGGCGCAGCCTGCGCTACCGCCGGTCGCGCTCTCATCGGGCCGGGCCTTCATCGAACGGTTCTGCGATCTCGGCGTCTTCCATATTCCCGGGCCGTCCATTCTCGTGCGCACCAGCGTGCAGCACCGCGCCGGCCACTACCGGCCATCGCTTCCCCATAGCGACGACTACGAACTATGGCTGAGGCTCGCCATGCACGGCACCGTCGCCGCGCTCGATTGCGTGCAGGCCGGCATCCGCACCCATGCGGAAAACCGCTCGAAGGATCTGTGGACGCATCAGAGCCTGAACCTCCAGCATACGGCCGCCGCGGCGGAGAGCTTTTTCCACCACGAAGGCCGCTGGCTCGACGGTGCCGAGGCGCTGCGCAGACGCGCAAGGCGGGGCATCGCCCAGCGCGCCTACTGGTCGGCCGTCTCCCATGCGATGCGGGCTAATCCGGAAGCGTTCCGGCTGCTCGGGCTCGCCTTCCGGCTTTCGCCCGCGACGATCTTCCTGCCCCCGCTCGGCTATCTGCTGCGCCGGCGGGACCGCATGCCGCGTCTCATGCTGCGGTGACGGTTATCGACGCGCAATGGCTTCTTCCGCAAGCACGATGCTCACGCGCAGGATATCGCCCGCCAATACGGGATCGGTCTGGCCGACCTCGTCTTCCTGGTACTTGCCGTTGACAAGCCGGATGGCGGAGAAGCGGAAGGCGACCTGGCGGCTGCCGTCCTTCTTCTGCAAGGCGATCCCGGCCTCGGCCATGGACTGCACGGTATAGGCCATCTTGCGGCGCAGGCGCAGGATATCGATGTTCACCTCGCGCAATTCGCTCGCCGCATCGCCGCGGCGCTGGCCGCGCAGGGAAACCAGCCGGCCGTCGATGACCGTCAGGTTCTGCCGCGCCCGCGCCAGGAACGAGCCGAATTCCAGGACGTCGCGATTGGTCGAGGAGATTTCCCGCTGTTTTTCGCGAAGCTGGGTTTTCGAGGTGAGACCGCGCTCCACCATGGCGCTGGCGACCTTGACGTCCTCGTTGAGAAGGGCGAGTTCCCCGTCCCGCAGCTTGCCGCTCTTTTCCAGCGTGTCGATCTCCTCGACGAAGCCGACCCTTTGCTGTTCCAGGCTGTTCAACTCGGTCTCGACCGCCTCGCGCCTCAGCTCATACAGCGTGCGCTCCGCCTCCACGACCTGCTGGACGATGCGGGCATCGGGCGTGCCGATCTCGTCGCGCGCCACATAGGAAAACGGCCGCCCGTCGAGTTCGGCCTCGAGCCGCGCCCGCTTGACGTCCTGGGCAAGAAGCTGCACGCCGAGATCGGCATATTCCTGCCGAAGGCCGGCAAGGCGCGCGGAGCCGCTTTCGCCCTCGGCGATCGCCTCCTTCTGCCCCCCGCCGAGCGCGAACAGTTCGAGCGCGATCATGCCGGGGCGGAATTCGTATTTGCCGGGCTTCTGGACTTCGCCGACGATGTAGACCGGCGCATAGGTCTCCACCGCCACGGCGACGGACAGGTTGGCGACATGCACCTTCAGCCCGTCGTCGATGACCTTGCGGATGTCTTCGATGCCCTTGCCGGCCACAGGGAGATTGCCGAGCAGCGGGTAGCCGATCGTCCCGTCCGCACCGACGGGGAAGGAGCCGCTGAGGCCATTGTCGCCGTAGACGGTGATGCGCAGCACATCGCCGCTCGCCACCGGATATTCGCCGCCGCGCGCCTCGCCGGTCAGAGC
>CAMLOC010000577.1 GCA_946481465.1 uncultured Shinella sp.
TCGCCGGCGCACTGGCGGCCCTGGTCCTGGCCGCCGGAACCACCCTCGTCCTGCCGCTCGCCGTGCGCCGCATGATCGACCACGGCTTCTCCGGGGCCGATGCCGGCTTCATCAACACCTATTTCACGATGCTCTTCGCGCTGGCCGGCCTGCTCGCGCTGGCAAGCGCCATGCGCTACTATTTCGTCATCACGCTTGGCGAGCGCATCGTGGCGGACCTGCGCCGCGATGTCTTTTCCCATGTGACGACGCTTTCGCCCGCCTTTTTCGACGTCAACCAGTCCGGCGAGATCGTCTCGCGGCTGACGGCCGACACGACCCAGATCAAATCCGCCGTCGGCGCCACCGCCTCCGTCGCGCTGCGCAACCTCATCCTCTGTTTCGGCGCCATCGCCATGATGGTCTATACCAGCCCGAAGCTGTCCAGCCTCGTCATCGCCGCCATTCCCGTCATCGTCTTCCCGCTCGTCGCCTTCGGCCGCTCGGTGCGCCGTCGCTCGCGCGAGGCGCAGGACGCGCTGGCCGCCGCCTCCGCCTATGCCGGCGAGGCGATAGGCGCCACCCGCACGCTGCAGGCCTTCAACGCCGAAAACGCCGCCCGCGCCCGTTTCTTCGGCGAAGTCGAGCAGGCCTACGGCGCCGCGCGCGCCGCCATCCGCGCCCGCTCGCTGCTGACCGGCTTCGCCATCGCCATGATCTTCGGCTCGGTCGTCGCCGTGCTCTGGTTCGGCGCGCGCGACGTGCTGGCGGGCACGCTTTCGGCCGGCACGCTCGGCCAGTTCCTGCTCTATGCGGTCTTTGCCGCCGGCAGTCTTGGCGCGCTTTCCGAGGTGTGGGGCGAGCTTTCGCAGGCCGCCGGCGCCGCCGAGCGCCTGACCGAACTCCTCGCCGAGCCGCCGGCCATCGCCGCGCCAGCAAACCCCGTGGCCCTGCCGCTGCCCGCCCGCGGCGAACTCGCGTTCCGCGACGTGCATTTCTCCTATCCCGCCCGCCCCGGCTATCGCAGCATCAACGGCCTGGACCTTGCGGTGAAGCAGGGCGAGACCGTCGCTATCGTCGGCCCCTCCGGCGCCGGCAAGAGCACGATCCTCTCGCTGGTGCTGCGCTTCTACGATCCCGATGCCGGCACCGTGCTGCTCGATGGCGTGGACCTGCGCGCGGCCGACCCGGAGGAGCTGCGCCGCCGCATCGCGCTGGTGCCGCAGGACGTCACCATCTTCGCCGCGACGATCCGCGACAACATCGCCTTCGGCATGTCCGGCGTCAGCGACGAGGCCGTGCGGGCCGCCGCAAGGGCAGCGCAGGCGGAAGAGTTCATCGAACGGCTCGACAAGGGCTATGACACCATGGTGGGCGAGCGCGGCGTGACGTTGTCCGGCGGCCAGCGCCAGCGCATCGCCATCGCCCGCGCCATCCTGAAGGACGCCCCCCTGCTGCTGCTCGACGAGGCGACCTCCGCGCTCGACGCGGAAAGCGAAACGCTCGTCCAGAAGGCGCTCGACGGCCAGATGGGCAAGCGCACCACGATCGTCATCGCCCACCGCCTCGCCACCGTGCTGAAGGCCGACCGCATCCTCGTCATGGAGGCGGGCCGCATCGTCGAGGAAGGCACCCATGCCTCGCTCATCCGGCAGGACGGGCTCTATGCCCGCCTTGCCCGCCTGCAGTTCGACCATGGCGGCCAGGCCTTCCTCGGAGAGGACCGCGCGGCCGGCTGAAACCGGAATTATCGTTCGGTGAGCTTCAGCTCGATGCGGCGGTTGGTTGCCCGCGCCACATCGTCGCTGCCCTCGGCAATCGGCTGGAACTCGCCGAAGCCGGCCGCGACGAGCCGGTTGGCCGGCACGCCTCGCGAAATCAGGAACTTGACCACCGAGGTCGCACGCGCCGAGGAAAGCTCCCAGTTGTCGCGGTAGCGGCCCGTGCCGGAGAGCGGCACATTGTCCGTATGGCCGTCGACGCGCAGCACCCAGTTGATCTCCGAGGGGATCTCGCGGGCAAGGTCGAGCAGCGCCGTCGCCAGCTTGCCCATCTCCGCCTGCCCCGCCTCGTTGAGGTCGCTGCCGCCCGAAGGAAACAGCACCTCCGACTGGAAGACGAACCGGTCGCCGACGATGCGGATGTTCTCCCGGTCGGAGAGGATCTCGCGCAGCCGGCCGAAGAAGTCGGAGCGATAGCGGTTGAGTTCCTGCACGCGCTGCGCCAGCGCGACGTTGAGCCGCCGGCCGAGATCGGCGATCTTCGCCTGCGAGGACTGGTCCTTGGCCTCCGAGGCCTGCAACGCCTCCTCGACCGCGGCGATCTGGCTGCGCAGCGCAGCGATCTGCTGGTTGAGCAGCTCGATCTGGCTCATGGCCCGGGCGCTCACCTGCTTTTCCGAATCGAGCTCTCCCTCCAGCGTGGTGACGCGGGCATTGGCGGCGTCCGAGGCCCCCGTGCCGCTGTCGAGCAACTGCTGGAGGCGCGTGCGGTCGCTCTCCGACTGGGCAAGCGACGCCTGAAGATTGGCGAGCGAGTCTTCGAGATCCTGCTTGCCGCTCTTTTCCAGCGCCAGGAGCTGGGTCAGCTCGTTGATCTGGCTGGTCAGCCGGTTCAAGACGTCGTCCTTGCCGGAAATCTCGCGGCTGAGGAAGAACTGCGCCAGCACGAAGACCGTGAGCAGGAACATGATGGCGAGCAGCAGCGTCGACAGCGCATCGACGAAGCCCGGCCAGTAATCGACCGCGCGCTGGCTGCGCCGGTTGCGGGCGAGCGCCATCCCTATTCGCCCCCGGCCTTGTGGGCCTTCTCCGTCACGCGCTCGACGGTCTTCTCGCCGCTACGCGCGGCGAGCCGGTCGAGCGTGCGGCGCAGCGCCTTCGATTCCTCCTGCTGCGCCTCGATCCAGTCGCGCAGCATCTGCTGCTCGCTGCGCATGTTCTTGACGAGGCCCTGGATGCCTTCCGCAAGGCTGGCCATGGCCGCCGTCGAACGGCCGGGACCGCCCTCCTGCGCCAGTTTGAGGATCTGCTGGGCGAGCGCCTGCACGTCGCTCGCCGAACCGGCCGCGTCGACGACGGGCTGCAGTTCCGGGCCGACATCGGTGACGGAGGAGAGCCAGTTTTCCAGCTCCGTATAGAACCGGTTCTGTGCACGGCCCGCCTGAAGATCGAGGAAGCCGAGGATCAGCGAGCCGGAGAGGCCGAAAAGCGAGGTCGAGAAGGCCGTGCCCATGCCTTCCAGCGGCGCGGAAAGGCCCTCCTTCAGCGCGTTGAGAATGTCGTTCGCCGTGCCCGCGCCGGCGTCGAGCGACTGGATGACGGCGCTGATCGAGCCGATCGTGCCGAGCAGGCCCCAGAAGGTGCCGAGCAGGCCGAGGAAGACGAGGAGGCCGATGAGGTAGCGGGAGGTGTCCCGCGATTCGTCGAGGCGCGTGGCGATGGAATCGAGGATCGAGCGCAGCGCCGTCGTCGAGAGAGCCACGGAATGG
>CAMLOC010000578.1 GCA_946481465.1 uncultured Shinella sp.
TGATGATGACGTCGGGCTCGGTCTCCATGACCTTGGCAAGCAGCAGCTTCTGCTGGTTGCCGCCCGACATGCGGCCGGCGACGACGCGCCCGTCGCGCACGCGGATGTCGAAGCGCCGGCGGGCGCGCTCCAGCGCCTCCGCCTCGCTCTTCGGGCTGAGATAGCCGTAGTTGCCGTGCTTCTCCAGCGATTGCAGCGTGAGGTTCGCCGTCATGCGGGAGTTCAGAAGCAGGCCCTTTTGCTTGCGATCCTTGGTCATGTAGGCGATGCCGACGCGGTTGGCGGCATGCACATCGCCGCCCGGAACACTCTCGCCACGCACCGAAACCTCGCCAGAAAGGCGCGGGCGGAGCCCCGCCACGGCCTCCATCAGTTCGGAGCGTCCAGAACCGATCAGCCCGGAAAAGCCGAGGATCTCCCCCTTGCGGACCTCGAAGCTCGCATCCTTGACGTAAGGCGTCGAAAGGCCCGCCACGGCGAGCGCCACCTCTTCGTCGACGCTCGGCTCCTGCTTCGACGGATAGAGGCTGGAAAGCTCGCGCCCCACCATCAGCTGCGCGATCGATTCCCCGTCGAGGATGTTCGTCGGCGCCGTCTTCACCCATTGCCCGTCGCGCAGCACGGTGACGCGGTCGGTCAGCTCCATCACCTCGTCCAGCTTGTGCGAGACGAAGACGAAGGAGGTGCCCTGCTCGCGCAGCTTGCGCACCTGGCGGAAGAGGTAATTGGTCTCCTCGCGCGAGAGCACGGCGGTCGGCTCGTCCATGAAGATGATGCGCGCATCGCGGCTGATGGCTTTCGCGATCTCCACCATCTGCTTGTCGGCGATGGAGAGCGAGCTGATCAGCGCATTCTCGTCGACATGGGAGCCGAGCTGGTCGAGCACGCGGCGCGTTTCCGCGCGCATGAACTTGCGGTCGAGCACGCCGTAGCGCGTCACTTCCCGGCCAAGGAACAGGCTCTCGGTGACGGTCAGGTGTTCGGCAAGGTTGAATTCCTGGTGGATGATGACGATGCCGAGCTGCTCGGCCTGGCCGTTCGGCGGCAGCCTGACCGGCCGGCCGTCGAGAAGGATCTCGCCGGAGGTCGGCTGTTCGAAACCGGAGAGGATCTTGACGAGCGTCGACTTGCCGGCGCCGTTCTCGCCCATCAGCGCATGGATCTCGCCGGCGCGCAGCTCGAAATTGACGCTGAACAGCACCTGCACGCCATTGAAAGACTTGGCGATGCGGCGTGCAGCGAGAACGACGGGAGCCCCGTCGGCAGCGTCCGGATTCATGATGTCCTCCTTGCGGCTCCTCGACCGCTTGAGGAATGATGTAAACCTTTACACTGAGTATGTAAAGGTTTACATCATTGGATATCAGGAATTTCCACCAAGCGCCGTTTGACCCTCAGTCCAGTCTGTGTAGTGTCCCCCGCACTTCGTTTGTTAATGCAATTCCGGATGCACCGCGTCGCGCCCCCGCCGGAATAGCCCGTGCCGAGTGAGAGCCAGTTTGTCGACGTCCAGCCCTGCCACGATCGAGGATGTCGCGCGGATCGCGCAGGTCTCGATCGCGACCGTATCGCGGGCGATCCACACGCCGGAAAAGGTGGCCAACTCGACGCGGCTGAAGGTCAACCAGGCGATCGCCATCACCGGTTATACGACCAATGCGATGGCGCGCAGCCTGCGCCTCGGCCGATCGAACATGATTCTCGTCGTGGCGCCGGACATCGGCGACCCGAACTTCTCCAACATCCTCGTCGGCCTGGAAAACGAGGCGCGCGCGCACGGCTACGGCATTCTCATCGGCCATACGCAGAACGATCCGCAGCGCGGTCTCGAATACCTGAAATTCCTGAATTCCAACCAGGCGGCCGGGCTGATCCTCTTCACCGGCATCCTGCCCTTCGGCCACCAGTCGATGACCGCCCGCCTGCCGCCCAGCGTCGGCGTCTTCGAGCCGGTCTACAATGGCGGCATACCCTATGTCGGCGTCGACGACATCGAGGCCGCGCGCAAGGCGGTCGACCTTCTCATCGCCGAGGGACACCGCAACATCGCCTTCATCGGCGATTCGCGCACGCGCCTCGCCTATAGCCGGCGCCGCCAGGGCTACGATGCCGGGCTCGACGCCGCGGGCGTGCCGGCCGGCGGGCGCCTCATCCTGGAGGGTGACGGGACGATCGAGAGCGGACGCCTCGCGCTCGAACAACTCTTCATGCGCGACACGCTGCCGAGCGCCTTCATGTGCGTCAACGACCAGACCGCGATCGGCGTGATGATCGGGCTCGGCGCGCGCGGCTACGACATTCCGACCGACTTCTCCGTCACCGGCTTCGACGACGTGCCGCAAGCGAGCTTCATGACGCCCTCGCTCACCACCATTCGCCAGCCGCGCACCGCCATCGGCAAGAGCGCCATGGCGCTGCTCTTCGAGTTGCTCTCCGATAGCGAACCGGCCGAAACGGAAATCCTGCTCCGGCCGGACCTCATCGTGCGCAATTCGGTCTCCGCGCCGGCGCGGCGGTTCCTGAAGCGGTAACCCGCTCTTGCGGCGTCCGAAGCACGCCCCCATCCCTACCGGGGTAGCAACGAAAAAGGGCGCCGTCCGGCGCCCTCTCCCGATATCGAAATCGCCGCTCAAACGTAGCGGTTGACCACGTTTTCCAGCAATTCCTGGCGGCCGGAGCGCGGCTGGGGGTTGACGCCGTTCTTCAGCACATGGGCTTCCAGCGCCTCCAGCGAGGAGCCGCCGGCAAGCACCTTCTGCGCTTCCGGCGTCTGCCAGCCGGCATAACGCTCGGCGAGCGGGCCGGACAGCGCCTTGTCCTCGATCATCTTCGCCGCCGCCTTCAGGCCGCGCGCGCAGCAATCCATGCCGCCGATATGGCCGATCAGGAGGTCCGCCGGGTCGATCGACTGGCGGCGCAGCTTGGCGTCGAAATTCGTGCCGCCGGTGGTGAAGCCGCCGCCGGCAAGCACCTGGTAGAAGGCGAGCGCCATTTCCGGCACGTTGTTGGGGAACTGGTCGGTGTCCCAGCCGGACTGGTAGTCGTTGCGGTTCATGTCGATCGAGCCGAAGATGCCGAGCGCGTTGGCGAGCGCCAGTTCGTGCTCGAAGGAATGGCCGGCGAGGATCGCGTGGCCCTGCTCGATATTGACCTTCACCTCGTTTTCCAGGCCGTACTTCCGCAGGAAGCCGTAGACCGTCGCGACGTCGAAATCGTACTGGTGCTTGGTCGGCTCCTGCGGCTTCGGCTCGATGAGGATGGCGCCCTTGAAGCCGATCTTGTGCTTGTATTCCACCACCATGTTGACGAAGCGGCCGAGCTGGTCGAGCTCCTGGCCGATATTGGTGTTGAGCAGGGTCTCGTAGCCCTCGCGGCCGCCCCACAGAACGTAATTCTGGCCGCCGAGGCGGTGCGTCGCGTCGATGCAGGTCTTCACCGTCGCCGCGGCGAAGGCGAAGACATCGG
>CAMLOC010000579.1 GCA_946481465.1 uncultured Shinella sp.
CGCCGCTCTCGTTCGATGGCCGGGTTATAGGCCCACCCCCGCCCACTCGTCAACAGGGCATGTGACATTTTTTTGAAAAAATCTGCAGAAACATGCCTTCGCCCTTCGCTTCCCCCGGATTTTCAGGGCTTTCCGGCGGATGAAGCGCCGCTTTAACGCGATTGCCCTCAGATTTTCACATTCCGCCCCTTTAGAGGAGGTCATCAGAGCCAGCGTGATTTGACTCGCATGCCTTCCTGCGTGCATGGTCCCGCGCTGAAACCAGAACGCGACACAGGGCGAAGCGCAATCGGCATGACCACCGACCGGAACATGATCCGATCCCTCGGCAACGAGCCGCCGATTCTCGCCGACGGGCGCAAGGCGCCCGACCGGCGGGAAATCTCGCTGCGCTGGCTCTCCGGCACGTTCCTCACCGGCATCACCTCGTCCATCCTGATGGGTGTCGCGCTGTTCGCAGCGCTCGACGGCCGCCAACAGCTCGCCATCCCGGCGGAGGCTTTTGCCGCGCTCGGCACGACGGGCCAGACCAGCAAGAACGGCGAGACGGCAAAACGGGGCGAACGCGTCGTCGAGACCGCGATCGTCGCCAAGCCGGCCGACAAGAAGATCATGGAAATCTCCACCGTCATCCATGACGGCGAGAAGGAGGTCGTGCGCCGCCAACCCTTCGCCCATGTGAAGATGGCGCTGGCCGCCAGCCATGCGACAAGCGAGGACTATCCGCGCTTCGATCCGCTCGCGATCTTCTCCACCAACGGCAAGGACGCCGCGCCCGCCTCGCGCATGGGCACGATCTATGGGTCGGATGTCGAATCGGAGGTCGCGCTGCAGACCGATGCCTTCCCGACCGGCGGCTCGGCGCTCGACTATGCCGACCAGATGTCGATCGAGGAGGTCGAGGAGAACGTGCGCACCAACGGTTCGGTGCTGACCGACGGCAGCACGCAGGTCGCCTCGCTCTACTATGTCGATCCGCAGCGCTTCGCCTCGGACTCCTCCGACCTCGATCTTTTGCAGGGCCTGACCGCCCGCATCGTCGAGGAGAACATGAGCGTTTCGAATTTCGACACGCTGACGCCCGACGACACCGAATATGCCGACGACGTGATCCCCGTGCACCGCGCCGCCGATATCGGCGAGATCATGACGGCCGCCGGCTATACCAAGGCCCAGGCCGAGGACCTTTCCGCCTATCTGGAAGGCCCACTCGGCAGCAAGCAATTGGCCGAGGGCGACGTGCTGCGCATCTGCATCGTGCAGAAGGGCAAGGAAGCCAGCATCGTGCGCGCCAGCGTCTATTCACGCGGCCGCCATGTGACGACCGCCGCGCTCGACGACAGGGGCCGCTTCGTCAACGGCACCGAGCCGCCGGTGCTCGACGCCGTCGCCACCGCCTTCGACGACGACGACAGGCCGGTGATGATCACCGGGCGCGACCTGCCGCGCGTCTATGACGGCATCTATCGCGCCGCGCTTTCCTACGGCATGGGCAAGGACATGACGGCGGAGGTCATCCGCGTCCTTGCCAGCAATGTCGATTTCCAGGCGCAGCTGCGGCCGACCGATTCGCTCGAGGCCTTCTTCTCCGTCACCGACGAGAGCGGCGCGGCGACGGAAGATTCGGAGATCCTCTTCCTCGACGCCAAGTTCGGTGACACGGAAACCCGCGTCTACCGGTTCCAGAGCCCGGAAGACGGGGCGGTCGACTATTACGACGAGAATGGCAAGAGCATCCGGCAATTCCTGTTGCGCAATCCGGTTCCGAACGGCACCTTCCGCTCCGGCTTCGGCATGCGCCGCCATCCCATCCTCGGCTTCTCGCGCATGCATACCGGCGTGGACTGGGCCGCGCCGCGCGGCACGCCGATCATCGCGGCCGGCAACGGCGTCGTCGAGAAGGCCGGCTGGGATTCCGGCGGCTACGGCAACCAGACGCTGATCCGCCACGCCAACGGCTACGTCTCGTCCTACAATCACCAGAACGCCATCGCCAAGGGCATCAAGCCCGGCGTCAAGGTCCGCCAGGGCCAGGTCATCGGCTATGTCGGCTCGACCGGGCTTTCGACCGGGCCGCACCTGCACTACGAGATGATCGTCAACGGCAACAAGGTGGATGCGCTGAAAATCCGCCTGCCCGGCGGCAAGTCGCTGGAGGGCAAGGCCCTTGCCCAGTTCGAGATCGAGCGCAAGCGCATCGATGACCTGCTCGGCCGCGGCGACGACGCCACGGAAGTCGCCGAGACGCATTGAGGCGCAGAAGGCGCCCTCGTCGCCAACCGGATCAGACCAGAATAAGAAAAGTCCACCCCCGCGGCTTCACGCCTTCTTGCGGATCAGGAAACGGTGCCCCGCCGCGACACGCTCGCTCGCCTCGAGTACATGGCCATCCTCCTGGCAGAAGTGGGGAATGTCGATGACGGCGAGCGGATCGGTGGTCTCCACCCAGAGCGTGCTGCCGGCATCCATCGCCGACAGGCGCTTGCGCGCCTTCATCACCGGCAGCGGGCATTTGAGGCCGCGCAGGTCATAGATTTCGGCGTCGTCGCCGGCCGCCGTCACGGTCATTTCTGCCAGAACTTCCAGAACGGCTTTTCCGCCGCCTTCTCGACGACCTGAACGTCCGGGTTGCCTTCCGGCACCGGCAGGGCATCGGCGCCCGCGGCCGGCTTTGTCGCGACGGCGGTGGTCTGCGTCTTCTGCGTTGCCTGCCGGCCGGCATCCTGCCCGACCTGCTGGGTCACGCCGGCAACGGGCTCGGCCTTGCGCGGCGCGGCCTTGTCGCTCCAGAACTTCCAGAAGGGTTTTGCTTCCTTCTTCTCGACGGCGGCGAGGCCCGGATTCTCCTCCGGTACCGGCAGGGCGCCCGCGCGCGCCTGCTTCTCGACCTTTTCGGCGGCGACGTCGGCCGCCAGGGCTTCCGCCTCCTTGATCTTCGCCTGTTCGGCCGCCAGTTTCGCCTCCTCGGCCTCGCGCACCGCGCGTTCGGCCGCCTCGACCTTGCGCTTTTCAGCCTCCTCCGCCTTGCGTTTCTGCTCGGCGATCTCACGGGCGGTCATCAGCTTGCCGGCGTCCAGCGAATTGCCGGTCGGCGCATAGGCAAGCTCGCGCCCCTTGCGCTGGTCGGCGACGATCGCCTTGCGCTGGGCTTCGGAAGGCTCGACCCAGACTGTGCCGTCATATTTCTGCATCGCCTTGGCATAGGCCGCCGCATAGGTCTTGTTGTAGCTGTCGAGCGCCACCTCGAGGGCGGCCGGCGTCGTCATGGCCGGGCAGGCGCCTGCCGGCGAGAAGGGCTTGTCGGCCTGCTGGTTGAAGACATATTTCTTCTCGCAGACATTGACCTCCGGCGGACGCTTGGTCAGTTCGAAATGGTCGTAGCCGACCTTCAGCATCTTCCAGAATTCGATATTCGGGTTGTCGCGGTGGCGCGCCATATTCTCCGCGGTCATGCGGAAGGGG
>CAMLOC010000580.1 GCA_946481465.1 uncultured Shinella sp.
CCGAACTTGTCTCCTATCAAGAAATTGACCAAGGGATGCGGCAAGCTCAATGGACTTTCTGATCGGCAAATTGCACAATCCGACCATTGTGCGGAGGAGCGAAGGAACATGCGGCTTGCTGCGAGTGAGGGTTTGTATGGCGAAGAAGCGGTGCAAGGCACTGATTTCCGCTTTCATTGCGAGACGCTTTTTTCGAGAAGCAGCCTGCACCGCTTTGAAATCGGCCTGCACCGTCACGCTGCGTTTCAGCAAATCTTGTACATTTGGGGCGGCGAGGGCGATGCGCTGCTGGATGGCCGCATCGAGGCGATCCGCCCGCCGGTCGCCATTGTCGTGCCGCCGGGGTTTGAGCACGGATTTCGGTTTTCGCGCGATATTGGCGGGGTGATCGTTACCGTGCTGCCGGGCGCCCTGCCGGCCTCGGTGCAAGCGCTGCTGCTGCGGAATTTCCAGCGGCCTGTCCTGTTGCCGTTGCGGGATTTTACCGATGGCGAACGTCTGCGCAGCGGGTTCGAACAGATTTCCGCCGAATATGAAACACGCGAGACGGGCCGGGATGCCATCATCGAAGGTCAACTGGCCATCGTGACGGCGCTTCTGGCGCGGGCGGCGCGGCCGCTCATGGAAGGCACCGGCGAAGGTTTAGCGGAGCAGCGTTTCGAACTTTTGCTGTCACTGATTGCACGCCATATTCGCGAGCCGCAAAAGGCGGAGTTTTATGCGAAGAAGCTCGGTCTTTCCGAGACGCATCTCAACCGTCTGGTCCGCTCCGTTTCCGGCCTCAGCCTGCAGCGGCTGATCGCCAAACGTCAGATCGAGATCGCCCAGCAGGAGCTGATCTTTACCGTTTCCAGCGTGCAGATGATTGCGGAGGGGCTGGGTTTTGCCGATCCGGCCTATTTCAACCGGTTTTTCAAGCGCGAGACCGGCATGACCCCGCGCGCCTGGCGGCTGGCGGAGCAGCGGAAAATGGGGGATTCCGGGGCGCGGCAGGTGCCGCTTCAGACGAGCATTCTTGCCAGTTCCCGCTGAACGGCAAGAAGCGCGGGCAGGTATCGCTCCACGAGGTCTTCCATCGAGGCGACCGAGGCGGCAAGCCCGACATTGAGGGCGGCCACCGTCTGCCCGCGCATGGTTTTCAGCGGCACTGCAATGGAGCGAAGGCCGATCTCCACCTCCTGATCGATCAGCGCATAACCGCGTTGGCCGGTGGCCTCGATTTCGGCGAGCAGGGCGTCCATGCTGGTAATGGTCTTTTCCGTGCGGCCGACCAGCTTCGAGGCTTCGAGAATGTCGCGCTGCCGCTCGGCAGTCTGCGCCGAAAGAAGAACCCGGCCCATGGAGGTGCAATAGGCGGGCAGGCGCGAACCCGGCATCAGCGCAATCGACATCACCCGCTGCTGCGCGGCGCGGGCCACATAAACGATCTCGGTCTCATCCAGAATGGAAACGGAGGTGCTCTGTCCGATCTCTTCGGAAAGGCGGTCGAGCAGCGGCTGCACGATGCGCGGCAGCGGCATGGTGGCAAGACAGCCGGTGCCGAGGCGCAGCACCTTCGGCGTCACGGTAAAGAACTTGCCGTCATAAGCGGCATAACCGAGTTCCGAAAGCGTCAGCAGGCAGCGCCGCGTCGTGGCGCGGTCCAGCCCGGCAATCTCGGCGGCATCGGAAATCGACAGGCGCGGCCGTTCGGCGCTGAAGGCCTCGATCACCCGCAATCCCTTGGCGAGACCGCCCATCATGTCTCTTTCGCTGACAGCCATGTCGCGGCTCCATTTGTGCGATATACGAACAAAAATCATATAGCGCACAAAATCCTTGCCGTCGAGCCGGTTTCGGATTTACCTCACGGTCAGGCAGCCTTGCGGGTTCCATCCGTCCGGCTGGATGGAGGTTTTAATGGACAAGACAATCAAGAGCGCGGAAGAGGCGCTTTCCGGCATCGGTGACGGTGCAACGATCATGATCGGCGGTTTCGGCGGCTCCGGTGCGCCCATCGAACTGATCCATGCGCTGATCGACAAGGGCCCGAAGAACCTGACGGTCATCAACAACAATGCCGGCAACGGCCGCATCGGCATCGCCGCGATGATCGACGCCGGCATGGTCAAAAAGATGATCTGCTCCTTCCCGCGCTCTTCCGATCCGCGCGCTTTCACCGACCGGTATCTGGCCGGCGAAATCGAGCTGGAACTGGTGCCGCAGGGCACGCTTGCCGAGCGCATCCGCGCCGGCGGTGCCGGCATTCCGGCCTTCTACACCCCCACCGGCTTCGGCACGGAACTGGCTGAAGGCAAGGTCATCGCGGAATTCGACGGCCGGTCCTACGTGCAGGAACGCTGGCTGAAAGCCGATTTCGCCATCGTCAAGGCCGAGCTTGGCGATACCTATGGCAACCTCACCTACAACAAGGCGGGCCGCAATTTTAACCCGCTGATGTGCATGGCCGCAAAGACCACCATCGCGCAGGTCTCGAAGATCGTGGCCGCCGGGGAGATCGATCCGGAGCATGTCGTCACGCCCGGCATTTTCGTGAACGGCGTCGTGGAAATCCCCGATCCCCAACAGGAAGAAGTTCTCATTCGCGCGGGAGTAGCCTACGCATGACCCAGACCATCGACACCCGCGAAGACATCAAGCTTTCCAACGCCCAGATCGCCTGGCGCGCGGCGCAGGACATCGAAGACGGCGCTTACGTCAACCTCGGCATCGGCTTTCCGGAAATGGTGGCGCGCTACCAGCCGCCCGGCCGTCAGGCGATCTTCCATACCGAAAACGGTATCCTGAATTTTGGCGAAGCGCCGCCGGAAGGCGAAGAGGACTGGAACCTCATCAATGCCGGCAAGAAGGCCGTGACGCTGAAGCCGGGTGCGGCCTTCTTCCACCATGCCGACAGCTTCGCCATGGTGCGCGGCGGGCATCTGGATGTGGCGATCCTCGGAGCCTATCAGGTGGCGCAGAATGGCGATCTCGCCAATTGGCGCGTTGGCTCCAAGGGCGTGCCGGCCGTCGGCGGCGCCATGGATCTTGTGCATGGCGCCAAGCAGGTCTTCGTCATCACCGAACATGTGACCAAGAACGGCGAACCGAAGCTCGTTGAAAAATGCGCTTTTCCGCTGACCGGCGTTGGCTGCATCACCCGCATTTATACCAGCCATGCTGTCATTGACGTGGTGGATGGCCGTTTCGTGCTGCGTGAAAAACTGCCGGCGATGACCTTCGATGAATTGCAGGCCATGACCGGCGCGCCTTTGGCGGTCGATGGCGAGGTTGCCGATCTCGTCGCCCCGGAACTTTGAGGAAAAACCGATGACCGACGCATTCATCTGCGACTATATCCGCACGCCCATCGGCCGCTTCGGCGGCGCGCTTTCTTCGGTGCGGGCCGACGATCTCGGCGCGGTGCCGCTGAAGGCGCTTGTCGAGCGCAACCCTTCCGTCGACTGGGAAGCCGTCGAG
>CAMLOC010000581.1 GCA_946481465.1 uncultured Shinella sp.
AAGTCCCTCCCCCTTGTGGGGAGGGATTTAGGGAGGGGTTTCCAGCCATAGGCGAGTGCCCTGGGAGGAAAGGCGATGTCGAACTCTAGGCAAAATCGCCCTGCCGCCGGGGACTATGGCCGTTTGGGGACTACGCCAGGAAGTCGGCGGTGGTGGTGACCTTGCCGTAGCCGAATTCCAGCGCCGACATGATGGTGGCGTGGACCTGGGCGGCGGGGACGCGCGAATCGCCGAAGGCCTTGTCGCGCGTGGCGCAGGCATCGTGCACGACCGTGAGATTGTAGCCGAGGTCGGCGGCGGCGCGCGCCGTCGCGTCGATGCACACGTCGCTCATCGCGCCGACGACCACCACGTCCTTAATGCCGCCCGCCCGCAGCGTCTCGTCGAGCGCCGTCTCGCGGAAAGAATTCGGGTAGTTCTTGATGATGACCGTGTCGTCCTCGCGCGGCGTAACGGCCGGGATCGGCTGGATGCCTTCCGTGCCCGGCGCGAAGAGCGGCGAGGCGGCGTCCGTGGCGATGTGGTGGACATGGACGATCCGGTCGCCCCGGCCGCGCCCGGCCTCGACGATGCGCGCGGCATTGGCGGCGGCGGCATCGATGCCGGTCAGCGCGAAGCTGCCGGAGGAAAGATAGTCCTTCTGGAGGTCGACGATGATGATGGCGCGCTTGCTCATGGCGGCTCCCTTGCGTTCGCGATTGATGCGGGGGGACTTTCCGCCGCCGGACGCGATTTCGCAACGGCGAATTTGCCGCGACGGCGTCAGGCCGGCCGGCCGCGGAAGGCGAAGAGGTCGGCATCCGCATCGGCATGGCCGGCGATCTCGGCCGCGACGATCTCGGCGGCGATCTGGCTGAAGGTGATGCCGTTGCCGCCGAAACCCATGACGGCGAAGACGTTTTCGAGGCCCGGCACGCGGCCGATCAGCGGCAGGCCGGTACGGGTGGTGCCGAAGGGGGCGGCCCAGACATGGTCCGGCTCGGGCAGGGCAAGGCCGAGCAGCGCCTCGGCCTTGCGGCGGATGGTCGCCGCCTTCTTCCGGAGCTTCGTTGCGGAGGCGTAGGCCTCGGCGCTATCCTCGTCCTCGCCGCCGACGATCAGCCGCCCGTCGCGCGTGCGGCGGAGATAGAGGTAGGGATCGGCGCCCTCCCAGACGATGCAGTCCTTCAGCCAGCGCGGCAGCGGGGTGCCGGGCGGCGTCGCGAGCGCCCAGGTGGAGACGATGGCGTGCTCCCTGTCGGCGACGGCCTCCAGGAACTCGTAGCCCGAGCAGAACACGGCATGGCCGGCAGACAGGATCCGGCCGCCGGAAGTCGCCAGGAAGACGCGGTCGCCCGTCGCGCGCAGGTCGGTGATTTCGAGCGGGCTGGCAAGCTCCACGCCGCGCGCCATCGCCGCGCGCAGGATGCCAGCCGCCATCTGGGCCGGGTTCGCCGCGGCGGAGATATCGCTGAGGATGGCGCCGGTGCGCTGGATCAAAAAGCGTTCGGCAAGGGTGGCGGCGTCCAGATAATCGGCCGCGATGCCGGCGGCGCGGCGGGCCTCGACCTCGGCCGCAAGGGCCCTGTGGCCATAGGCGTCGCCGGCGAGGAACAGCGTCTGCTTGCGCTCGAAGCCGCAGGACAGGCCGAGATCGGCGACGGTCTCGCTGAGGCGCTCGACGGCGCGGGCCGAGCGCTGCCAGGCGCGGCGGGCTTTGGGCGCGCCGATCATCTGCGAGAGCCGGGAGAGGGGGATGTCGATCTCGTGCTGGATCATCGCGGTGCTGGCAAGCGTGCTGCCGTGCACGGGGACGCGCCGGTCGACGACGAGGATGGAGCGCCGGCCGTCCGCCAGCGCATGGGCCATGAGCGCCCCGGAAATGCCGGCGCCGACGATGATGACGTCATGGTCGGTCTGCGACGGCCTTTGCCGCGTGCGCAGCGCAAGGCGCGGCGAGCCGGCCCAGAGGGGGCGGGATTCGTGCAGGTTGCGCTGGCGGGTGATGTCGCGGGATCTGGAAATGGGCGGGCTCCGGTGCGGGGACGCGGCGGGAATGGCCGGCGAACGGAAAAGTTCCCGCGCGGCGCGGCGGGCCGTGCTGGCGCTTGCATTGCGCGCCGAAAGCGGGCAAAGCACGGGGCGCCTGAAACACGCCGGATTTTTCGCCATGACCGTGAGTTCGAGAACGCCCCGCCCGATCGACCATCTGGTGCTGCCGGTGTCCGACCTCGGGGTGGCGCGCGCGCGCCTGACAGAACTCGGCTTCACCGTCGCGAAGGACGCCCGCCACCCGTTCGGCACGGAGAACTGTTGCGTTTTCCTCGCCGACGGTTCCTATCTGGAGCCGCTCGGCATCGCCAATCGCGAGGAATGCGAGGACGCGGCGCGCGGCGGCAACGTTTTCGTGGCGCGCGACCAGGCCTTCCGCTTCCGCCGCGGCCTCGAGGGCTTTTCCGGCATCGCCATGGCGAGCGGCGACGCCTGGGAGGACGACCAGCGCTACACCGATGCCGGCCTTTCCGGCGGCGAGGTGCTGGAATTCTCCCGCGACATGCTGCTGCCCGACGGGACCAGCGCGACGGGCAGCTTCCGCCTTGCGTTTGCCGCCGACCTGCGCAGCCCCGATTTCTTCTTCTTCGCCTCGCAGCGCATCCTGCCGCTGCCGGCCGACCGCAAATCGCTGGAGGCGCATGAGAACGGCGTCGTCGCGCTGTCGGAGGTCGTGCTGTCGGAACAGAACCCGACGGATTTCCAGTATCTCGTGCAGGAAGCGGCCGACGAGCGCGCGGTCGAGGCGCTGTCCTTCGGCATGTCCGTCGACACGCCGCGCGGGCGCATCACCGTGCTCAACGATGCCGGCCTCGACGGGTTCTACGGCATTGCGCCGGTCGCCGGCACGGACCGCGGCCTGAAAGGGCGCGCGGTCGTCTTCAAGGTTGAAAATAGAGCGGAATGCGAACGCCTGCTGACGAAGCGCGGCGTCGCCTTCCAGAAACGCGACAACCGTCTCCTCGTGCCGCCGGCACCGGGGCAGGGCGTCCACTTTGTCTTCGGAGAATGAGATGAACACCAATTCCACCGTCGTCGTCGGCGAAGGCGCCAAGAAGGTTACCTTCGCCCAGGACAAGCGCTTCTCGCTGATCGCCGGCCCCTGCCAGATGGAGAGCCGCGACCACGCCTACATGATGGCCGAGGCGCTGGTAAAGATGACCGACAAGCTCGGCATCGGCCTCGTCTACAAGTCCTCCTTCGACAAGGCGAACCGCACCTCGCTCTCCGGCAAGCGCGGCATCGGCCTTGAAAAGGCGCTGGAAATCTTCGCCGACCTCAAGAAGGATTTCGGCTTCCCGGTCGTCACCGACATCCACACGGAAGAGCAGTGCGCCGTCGTCGCCGAAACGGTCGACATCCTGCAGATCCCGGCCTTCCTGTCGCGCCAGACGGACCTGCTCGTCGCCGCCGCCAAGACCGGCCGC
>CAMLOC010000582.1 GCA_946481465.1 uncultured Shinella sp.
TCTTCAAGAAAGGCTACGGCCGCGACACGATCACCGACTTCAAGAACAATGTCGACGACATCGACCTGCGCTCCTACGATTTCTCCAGCGTCAAGAAGGTGCTGGCGAAGGCCGACCAGGTCGGCAACGACGTGCATATCGAGCTCGGCGGCAACGACGTCCTGATCCTCAAGAAATTCGACCTCGACAAACTCGACAAGGGCGATTTCCTCCTGTGACGCGAAGGCGGCCCGGCGTTACGGCCGGGCCCTCCGCCACGCACGGGCCATGATGCGAACTGTTGCAAATCCGCACGTTTGACGCGTCTTCGCGCGGGAGGGCCGCAAAGTTCGCGCGGCGGCGATTCCCCTTTCCGGCGCGCTGCGCTATGGCGATGCGAGGCCCGCAGCCGCGGCCGCACCGAAGCCCCAAGGAAATGGCACCCATGAACTCCCGCATTGCAATTCTGGCAGGCGTCGCGCTTGCCCTCGCCGGATGCACCACCGCCGTCGTCGCGTCCAACCCGCTGCAGGCCCGCTGGAACGGCAAGACCGCCGGCAGCTTCTTTGCGGCCTACGGCCCGCCGATCTCCGACACGGCCGGCATGGGCGGAACGACGCTCTACAAGTGGCGCGGCGGCTTTGCGAAGGGCAAGTCCTGCACCGTGGAGCTGACGGTGAACGACGCCTACCGGATCAACACCATCCGCGCCGTCGCCGACCGCGTCGACCCGAAGGGCGGCCCGACCCATTGCGAGAAGGTGCTCGACGCGGCCTCGTAAGCCGCGGCCCGGCCGACCTCGTGAGGGCCGCGTGCGAACGCGGCCTTTCTTTTTCGGGAGGACACCATGGACGAAGACCGCCTCTATCACGATCCCGCGCTTGCCGATTTCTATGACCTGGAAAACGGCTGGGAACGTTCGCCGGACTTCGCCTATTGCCATGCGCTGGCAGCAGAAGCATCAAGCGTGCTGGACCTTGGCTGCGGCACCGGCGCGCTTGCCGCGGCGCTCTCCGGCAACCGCACCGTGGTCGGCGTCGATCCGGCCCCGGCCATGCTCGCCATCGCGCGCGGCCGGAGAGGCGCGGACGGCGTCGAATTCATTGAGGGGGATGCCCGTGCGCTGCGGCTCGGCCGAAGGTTCGAGCTGGTCGTGCTGACCGGCCACGCCTTCCAGGTCTTCCTGACGCGGGAAGACCGCGCGGCTGCCCTTGCCACCATCGCCGCGCATCTTGCGCCCGGCGGCCGCTTCCTCTTCGACAGCCGCAATCCCGCCTGCCGGGAATGGGAGGAGTGGGGACCGGAGGCCTCGATGCGCCGTCTCGATCATCCCCGCTTCGGCCCCGTCGCCGCCTGGAACGACGTCGCCCACGATCCGGCGACCGGCATTGTCACCTACGGCACCCATTACGAGATCCGCGCCACCGGCAAACGCCTCTCCGCCACCTCCCGCATCGCCTTTCCGGACAAGGCGGAACTGGAAGCGCTGATCGCCGGCGCCGGCCTTCGCGTCGACCGCTGGCTCGGCGACTGGCACGGAAACGACTGGCAACCGGGCGCGGCGGAACTGATCCCGCTGGGCGGCCTTGCCTGAATTTTAGCGGGGACGCGGGTCAAGACCCGCCGGCGCATCCGGCGGGCCTTGCGCTTGCGATCAGTCGAGCAGGTCGGCGGGCACCTTGCCGCCATTGTCGGCCAGCGCCTTCATGAGGGCCTTGTGCAGCCAGATGTTCATGCTGGCGGAATCGCTCTTGTCGCCGGTATAGCCGAGTTCGTCGGCCAGTTCCTTGCGCTCCTGAAGGCTGGCATCCATGCCGAGGGCCTTCATCATGTCGACGATGGAGCGGCGCCAGTCGAGCTTCTGGCCGTTCTTGGCGACGGCCGCGTCGAGGATCGCGGCGACGTCCACCGGCTGGCTCGGCGTGGCGGCAACGGGCTGGCTTCCGGTCGACGTCGCCACCGCCTCGTTGCTGACGGTCGGCGTCGCGGACATATCCGCCGTCGCCGGCTTCACGGCCTCGGCCGTAACGGTCTGCGCCGGCTTCTCCTCCGCCTTGCCGAAAAGCTTTTCCTTGATGGAACTGAAGATACCCATGTCCTACTCCCTGTTGATCTTTTCCGGCTCTGACCCGGCAAGACCAAGATAGAGGCATTGCTCGTCATTTCAATGAAGACCGTGCGATGGGCAGCCGAAACGCATTCAGCCGCGCCGGGCCGCCTCGATCGCCGCGACGTCGATCTTCCTCATCTCCATCATCGCCTCGAAGGCGCGTTTCGCCTCGGCGCCGCCGGCGGCCATCGCCTCGGTCAGCGTGCGCGGCGTGATCTGCCAGGAGATGCCCCATTTGTCCTTGCACCAGCCGCACGCGCTCTCCTTACCGCCATTGCCGACGATGGCGTTCCAGTAACGGTCCGTCTCTTCCTGGTCCTCCGTGCATATCTGGAAGGAGAAGGCTTCGTTGTGCTTGAAAATAGGCCCGCCGTTGAGGCCCATGCAGGCAATGCCGGCGACCGTGAAGTCGACCGTCAGCACGTCGCCGGCCTTGCCGGACGGGAAGTCGCTCGGCGCGCGGTGAACCGCGCCAACGAAGCTGTCGGGAAACGTCGCGGCGTAGAAATTGGCCGCGGCCTCGGCATCCTTGTCGTACCACAGGCATATGGTGTTCTTGGCGATGGTCATTGCTTTTCCTTTCCTCATCCGCTTTCAGGCGCGCCGCGCCTACTGGTTGATCTCCGGCACGACGAGTTTCACGAGCTTGTCCAGCGAATCCTGCCAGCCGAGATAGCAAGCCTCGGTCGGGATGATATCCGGCACGCCCTCCTGCTCGATATTGACCTCTGTGCCGACCGACACGGCCTTCAGGCTCACCGTGACCTTCATCTCGCCCGGCAGGTTGGGATCCTCGAAACTGTCGGTGTAGACGAGGCGCTCGCCCGGAACGAGGTCCAGATAGGTGCCGCCGAAGGCGTGGCTCTCGCCCGTCGTGAAATTGCGGAACGACATCCGGTGACGGCCGCCGACCTTCGCGTCCAGCGCGTGGACGGTACACAGGAACCCGTAGGGCGGAAGCCAGCTGGCGACCGCGTCCGGCTCGAGGAACGCACGATAGAGTTTTTCAGGCCTGGCGGCGACGACGCGGTGCAGGCGGATGGTGCTGGGCATGGTGTTCTCCTCCGGTTGAATTTCAACGGCGTGTTCGCTCTTCCGGATGCCCGCCTCCTTCGGCCCGGCGCCCGGCGGACAGCCCATCGCCGCCCGATGCAGTTAAGACGTGCGATGCCTGGAGACTCCGACATGACATCGGAATAAATTTGACGACGTCCGCTGAAACCCGCCGCGGACACAGGCCCGCCGCTGGAAAACCGCGATTCTGGCTTAAAAAAGGGAGAGTTGGCTGGGGCGCCAGGATTCGAACCTGGGAATGCCGGTACCAAAAACCGGTGCCTTACCGCTTGGCGACGCCCCAACA
>CAMLOC010000583.1 GCA_946481465.1 uncultured Shinella sp.
TGCGCACCCAGGCCGGATCGTTGACGACGAGCGTCTTCGGATGGATGCGCTCCAGGAGATGCGTCGAGGTGATATAGGACATGTCGAAGGGCGGATCCTGGCGCAGGAGCACCACATCCATCGTCGAGAGGTCGACGCGTTCGGGAGCGCCGAGCGTATAGTGATCGCCCTTGACGTCGCGCAGCTCCATCGGCTCGGCGGTAGCGTAGACCTTGCCGTCGCGGAGGCTGAGGCGGTCGGGCGTGTAGTGGAACAGCCTGTAGCCGCGGCTCTGCGCCTCCAGACTCATGGCGAAGGTGGAATCGCCGGCGATGTTGATGGTCGACACATGGTCCATCTGGACCGCGACGTTCTTGATCTTTGCCATGAAAAGTCCCCTCAGGAATGCCCGACACATTTAGGGTGCGGGCGGCACGATGGCAACGGGCCTCGCACGGGGTCAGGCGAGGCCCAGGGTTCCGGGCCGCCTTTCTCCACCCGCGTTCACGCGGATCACGATACGGCCTCCAGGGCGGGAATGGACGCCGCGCGCGCTTCCGGCCGGTCCTCGCCCGACCAGTCGATCCGCCGGCCGCTGGCGCTGTCGAAGAAATGCAGCCGCGAAGATGCGATCGAGAGCGAGGCAGTCTCCGGCAGCGGGCTCTCCGGGGAGACCGCGGCGACGAGCGGCTGGTCGCCGACGAAGCCGTGCACGAGGCGCTGGGCGCCCAGTTCCTCGACATAGTCGACCCGGAAGGGCAGGCTGCCCGCCCCGTCCGGGTGGAGGCGCAGGTCTTCGGCGCGCAGGCCGACGGTGACGGCGCCCTGTGTCGGCACCGTGGCGCCGAGATCGATGAGCGCCGGGCCGAGGGCGAGTTTGCCGCCGTGCACTTCGCCATTGACGAGGTTCATGGCCGGCGACCCGATGAAGTTGGCGACGAAGGTCGTCGCGGGGCGATGATAGACGTCGAGCGGGCGGCCGATCTGCTCGATCCTGCCGCCGGAAAGGACGACGAGGCGATCGGCGAGCGTCATCGCCTCGAGCTGGTCGTGGGTGACGTAGATCGAGGTCGTGCCGACGCGGCGCTGCAGGCGCTTGATCTCGCCGCGCATGGAGACGCGCAGTTCCGCATCGAGGTTGGAAAGCGGCTCGTCGAAGAGGAAGGCGGAGGGTTTGCGCACGATGGCGCGCCCCATGGCGACGCGCTGGCGCTGGCCGCCGGAGAGCGCACGCGGCTTGCGCTTGAGGTAGGGCTCGAGCTCGAGCATGCGGGCGGCCTCCGCCACGCGCGCATCGATCTCGGCTTTCGGCGTCCGGCGGTTCTTCAGGCCGTAGGCGAGGTTCTCGTAGACCGTCATATGCGGGTAGAGCGCGTAGTTCTGGAAGACCATGGCGATGTCGCGGTCGGCCGGATCGACATCGTTGACGACGCGCGGGCCGATCGTCACCTCGCCCTGGCTGATCGTCTCCAGCCCCGCGACCATGCGCAAGAGCGTCGACTTCCCGCAGCCGGAGGGGCCGACGAGCACGATGAACTCGCCGTCGGCGATGTCGATCGACACGGCGCTGACGGCGGTCACGCCGCCATTGTAGATCTTGGATACGTCCTTGATGCCGATCGCCGCCATGGGACGAACCTCCTATTTGTCGCTTTCTGTCAGGCCCTTGATGAACCACCGCTGGAAGATCAGCACGATCATGACCGGCGGCAGCATGGCGAGGATCGCCAGCGCAAAGGCCTCGTTGTAATCGGGGATGTTGGAGCCGACCCAGACGAGCAGGATCTGCTTGATGCCGCGCACCAGCGTGAAGAAGCGCTCGTCGGTCGTCATCAGCGTCGGCCAGAGATACTGGTTCCAGCCGTAGACGAACATGATGATGAAGATGGCGGCGATCATGGTGCGCGAGAGCGGCACCAGCACGTCGATGAAGAACTTGAAGGGGCCGGCGCCGTCGATGCGGGCAGCCTCCAGCAGTTCCTCCGGCACGGACTTGAAGAACTGGCGGAAGAAGAAGGTGCCGGTGGCCGAGGCCAGCAGCGGCACGATGAGGCCCGTATAGCTGTTGGTGAGCGAGAGCCTGGTCATCACCTCGTAGGAGGGCACGATGCGCACTTCGAGCGGCAGCAGCAGCGTCGTGAAGATCATCCAGAAGAACAGCGTGCCCAGCCTGAAGCGGAAATAGACGATGGCGTAGGCGGCGAGCATGGACAGGACGATCTTGCCGGCGGCAAAGCCGATGCCGAGGATCAGCGAGTTCCAGATCATGCGCGCGCCGGTGATCTCGCCGGTAAAGCCGCCTTCGCGCGTCAGCACGGTGGTGTAGGTTTCCGAGAAATTGCCGCCCCAGGCAAGCGACAGACCGTTGCGGTGGATGTCGGCGGCGTCGTGGGTGGAGGTCATGAAGGCGACCACGACGGGGGCGACCATGACGAAGACGCCGAGCATGAGGACGAGGTGATCGAAAAGACGGGTGCGGTTCATGGCGGGCGCCCTCTCAATTGTAATGGACGCGCCGCTCGATGAAGCGGAACTGGAAGATGGTGAGCACGAAGACGACGATCATCAGGATGACGGACTGGGCGGAGGAACCGCCGAGGTCGTTGCCGCGGAAGCCGTCCATGTAGACCTTGTAGACCAGCGTGATCGGGTTGTTGGCGGCCTTGTCCTTCACCATCACATCGATGACGCCGAACGTGTCGAAGAGCGCATAGGTCATGTTGATGATGAGCAGGAAGAAGGCGGTGGGCGCGAGCAGCGGCAGCGTCATCGTCCAGAAGCGCCGGAAGCCGGAGCGGCAGTCGATGGCCGCGGCCTCGCGCACGGAAGCCGGAATGCTCTGCAGGCCCGAGAGGATGAAGATGAAATTGTAGGGGATCTGCTTCCACACCGACACGATGATCATGGCGATAGCCGTGTCGTTGTAGTTGAGGCCGACCTTCATGTCCCAGCCGAAGAGGGCAGCGAACTTCACCAGCGGGCCGATATGCTGGTCGAAGAACATCATGCCCATCAGGCCGGCGACCGGCGGGGCGATGGCATAGACCCAGATCAGCAGCGTCTTGTAGGTCGAGCTTCCCTTCAGCACCGCATCGGCCTTGACGGCGAGCAGCATGCCGATGCCGAGGGAGAGGAAGGTGACGAGCGCGGTGAAGACGACGGTGAAGCGGGCGATCGACTGGTACTGCACGGAGCCGAGCGCATCCGAATAGTTCGAGAGGCCGACGAAGGTGGAGCCGAAGCCGAAGGGGTCCTCGAGATAGAAGGACGACTGGATCGCCTGCACGGACGGCCAGTAGAAGAACACGACGATGATCGCCATCTGCGGCGCAAGGAAGAGATAGGGCAGATAGGGCGAGGAGAATTGCACGCGCTTCATGGACGATCCTTCGATGGCAGGCCCCTCATCCGACCTGCCGGCCACCTTCTCCCCGGCGGGGAGAAGGGGAAATGTTGCAGCGCCCAAGGT
>CAMLOC010000584.1 GCA_946481465.1 uncultured Shinella sp.
CCGGCGAGCTTGGCGAGGCGGCCGGAGAGGCCCTGGCGGTTGTGGGCGTGGCAGATGGCGATGGCGAGCGCGTCGGCGGCGTCGTTGCCCACGAAGGTGGCCTTCGGCATCAGGACTTTCAGCATCATATGGATCTGCTGCTTTTCGCCGTGGCCGACACCGATGACGGCCTTCTTCACCGCGTTCGGCGCATATTCCGCCACGCGCAGGCCCGCACGCGCAGGCACCAGCATGGCGATGCCGCGCGCCTGGCCTAGTTTCAGCGTCGCCGTCGCATCCTTGTTGACGAAGGTCTGCTCGACCGCGGCCTCGTTCGGCTGGTAGCTGTGCACGACCTCGGCGAGACCGTCATGCAGCTGGCAGAGGCGGGAGGCGAGGTCCATCTCGCCATCGGAGGTCACGGTGCCGGAGGCGACGAAGCGCAGCGAATTGCCGAGCGTCTCGATGATGCCCCAGCCGGTGCGGCGAAGCCCCGGATCGATGCCGATGATGCGAATCGTTTCCTGCATGGCAAAACCCTAATCCCGTCCCGCGGACCCTGCCAGTGAAATGTGAACAAAACAAAAACACACGACCAATTCCCCGCCCCCTTCGGAAAAGCCCCGCGGGGCGCTTGGATTTCACGGAACTGAACCTACATGGGAGGACAATCAAATTCCCTTACAAAGAGGCCGCGCCATGGTGCCCTTCTCCATCCTCGATCTTTCCCCGATCATCGAAGGCGGCACCGTCGCCCAGTCGCTGGAAAATTCCCGGCGCCTCGCGCAGGAAGCCGAAGCGCTCGGCTACAAGCGCTTCTGGCTCGCCGAGCACCACGGCATGCGCGGCATCGCCAGCGCCGCCACCTCGCTCGTCATCCAGCATGTCGCGGCGGGCACGGAGAAAATCCGCGTCGGTTCGGGCGGCATCATGCTGCCGAACCACTCGCCGCTCGTCATCGCCGAGCAGTTCGGCACGCTCGCCGCACTCTTTCCGGACCGCATCGACCTCGGCCTCGGCCGCGCGCCGGGCACCGACATGCGCACCGCCCAGGCGCTGCGCCGCAACCTCGACAGCGCCGCCAACAATTTCCCGCAGGACGTGGTCGAACTGATGCAGCTGATGGGACCGGCAGGTCCGGAGCGGAACGTCATCGCCGTTCCCGGCGCGGACAGCAACGTACCGGTCTGGCTGCTCGGCTCCAGCCATTACTCGGCGCACCTCGCCGGCATGCTGGGGCTACCCTTCGCCTTCGCTTCGCACTTCGCGCCGGACATGCTGCTGACGGCGCTGGAAATCTACCGCGAGCGCTTCGAGCCGTCACAATATCTGGACAGGCCGCATGTCATGGTCGGCGTGATGGGCGCAGCCGCCGACACGGACGCGGAAGCCGACCACCTCTTCACCTCGATGCAGCAATCCTTCGTGCGCCTGCGCCGCGGCACGCCCGGCGCCTTCCCGCCACCGGTCGACGACATGGAGCCGCACTGGAGCGAGAACGAGCGCATCAATGTCGAGCACACGCTGCAATATGCCGTCGTCGGCGGACCGGAGAAGATCCGGCGCCGCATCGCCGATTTCCTGGCGATCACCAGGGCGGACGAGCTGATCGTGTCGATGCCCGTCTACGACATGGTGGCGCGGCTGAAATCGGTTCGGCTCTTCGCCGAGGCACAGCGGGAGCTGGCCGAAGCGGCGTGAGGGGATTGCCCCTCATCCGGCCTGCCGGCCACCTTCTCCCCGCAAGCGGGGCGAAGGAATGTTGTCGCACCGACTTCCTCCCTCTTGACGATGAATGGGAAGGAAGCCGTTGCCTTCTGCCCCTTCGCCCCGCTTGCGGGGAGAAGGTCGCGGCAGCGGGATGAGGGGCCGCCGCAGCCCTTCGATCAGGCCGAAAGCTTGGCCATTACTTCGTCGGAGACCTCGAAGTTCGAGTAGACGTTCTGCACGTCGTCGTCGTCTTCCAGCGTGTCGATGAGCTTCATCAGCGACTGCGCCTTTTCCTCGTCGACCGGCACGGTGTTCTGCGCCTTCCAGATCGCCTTGACGGTCTCGGCTTCGCCGAGCGTGTCTTCCAGCGCCTTGGAGACCTCGCCGATATCCTCGAAGCCGCACAGGATCGTGTGGCCGTCCTCGTCGGTGGTCACGTCCTCGGCGCCGGCCTCGATGGCGGCTTCCATGACGGCGTCGGCGCTGCCCGCGGAAAGCTTGTAGGTGATCTCGCCGACGCGGTCGAAGGAGAAGGAGACCGAACCGGTTTCACCCAGCGCGCCGCCGGCCTTGGAGAAGGTCGAGCGGACGGAGGAGGCGGTGCGGTTGCGGTTGTCGGTCAGCGCCTCGACGATGACGGCGACGCCGCCCGGGCCGTAGCCCTCGTAGCGGACTTCCTCGTAGTTCTCGCTGTCGGCGCCGGAGGCCTTCTTGATGGCGCGCTCGATATTGTCCTTCGGCATGGACTGTGCCTTGGCGTTCTGGATCGCCAGGCGCAGGCGGGCGTTCATCGCCGGGTCGGGCAGGCCCGTCTTCGCCGCAACCGTGATTTCACGGGCGAGCTTGGAGAACATTTTCGACCGCACGGCATCCTGCCGACCCTTGCGGTGCATGATATTCTTGAACTGTGAATGGCCAGCCATGGCACCCCTGTCTCATCTTGTTTGGCGCCCGTTCCGGTCGCCGGTCTCGGTACGGGGGGCGTCGTCGCGGTAAAGCGTCGGCCGTCCGCCCCGATTTTCGGAATGCCGCCTTATAATTTCATTGCCGCCGCACGTCCAGCAGTCCGGCGAACAAAGCGACGGGGCTCAGTCCGCGCGCAGACGGGCGCGGCTGAGGAGGAAGGAGTGGCCGTCATCGCGCTCGCAAGTCAGCCCCGTGCGCTCGGAAAAGCAGGTGAAAGGGCCGGCCGACCACGTCTCGCCGTAGGGGATGATCCTGTCGCCGCCGCAGCATCCCCGGTCGCCGACATTGGTGCGCACCACCGCCTTGCCGCTCCGGCCGAGCGTCGCGCGCACATATTTCGGCTCCACCCGGTCGCAGGAGAGTTCCGGGCCGCCGTCTGCCGGCTCATAGGTCGCGGTGCCGCCTTCCGGGATGTAGATGCAGCCGATATTGCCCGACGGCATGACGAAGCTTTCCGCCACGCCGAGCGCGCGCGCCGGCAGCTTCTCCACCGGCCCGGGGGCCATTTCGCGCGGCTGGCCGGATTCCGCGCCGGGACCGCCCGGCGTTGGCGCACCGCTGGCGAAAGCGAGGGTGGAGGCGAGCAGAAAGGCGGGCACGGCGAGAACGAAACGCATGAAAAACTCCGGCATCAGACGCCGGAGAGAATATGGATCGTCGGTCGCCTGGGCAAGTTGCGGATGGAAACGGTGATCGTCGCGTCGTCGTCGGTCACGGCGTCGAAGCCCGTGCCGAACATGGAAAGGAACCGGCTGATCGGCGGCCCACGGCGATGCATCGGCAGGATC
>CAMLOC010000585.1 GCA_946481465.1 uncultured Shinella sp.
CTGGCGCCATGGGCTCGTCGTCCGTTATCTTCATTGCCTCGGTCAGGCCGGGCGCCTGGAGGAGGCCCTCGGTCTGGCTGCTGCCGAAATGGCGATCTGGGCGGATTCGCCCGACTTCTTCTTTGTCGTCGGGAATCTTGCGCTCGATCGAGCGCTGGGCGACCCGGCGCGCGCGATCGACGAGTGGCTGCCGCTTGCGGAGTCCGCCTGGGAGCGCTGCCTTGAAATCGGAGACCGTCCGCATCTGGAGGGCAGCGTGCAGGGACGCGGCAGCGACCTCGCCCAGCACAATCTCCAGGTGCTTCGTGGTCAGGCGAGCCTCCTCACCGCCTGAACCTGCGGCCACGCGCTGGGACAGAAGCGTCGCGAAAGGCGAGACCAATCCCGATACGCCGAATTTCATCATTGTGGATGCGGGATGGCTTGTCAGCCGAAGCTCGCGCAGCGAGCGCAGGCTGGTGACCCCTACGGGACTCGAACCCGTGTTTTCGCCGTGAGAGGGCGACGTCCTAGACCGCTAGACGAAGGGGCCGTGTAAGCAGCGGAGCGCGCATATGGGGGCGCGGGCCCTGCTGTCAAGGAAATGGGGACCGGCCGGGCAGGCCGATCCCCGATTTCGCAAAGCTTCTGAGCTTATTCGGTCTTGTTGCCGTCGTCGGCCGGAACGGCCTCGTCGGTCGTGCTGCCGTCGTCGGCGGGCTTGTCGCCGGCGGCGGCGGCGGCGTCGGCCGGAGCCGCTTCATTCTCGGCCGGCTTGTCGCCCGACGCATTGGCGTCGGCCGGCGCGGCTTCGTTGGCGGCGACCGCATTGGCGTCGGCGGCGGCATTGTTGCCGGCGGCGTCCTGCTGGTTGCAGGCGGACAGGCCCAGCAGGGCCACGGCGGCAAGGGGGAGGGTGAAAAGCTTCATTGTCGATCCCGCTCGTTGAAAAGGACGACGGTGCATAGCCGAGCCTGACGGGCGACGGAAGATGCCCGCGGACGGCGCCCGCGTCGCGATGGCCGGGGCCTTCGCCGGACCCGTTCACGCTTTATCGCCGCGTGAAGCTGTGCTTAGATGGCCGGCATCGGACCATCGGGGGAACTCATGCGGATCAGCATCCATCGCCGCATGCGCTGCAGGAGCGCCTGCCGCCTTGCCGCAGTCGGCGCCTTGAGGACCTGGTGATGAATTTCGCGCCGTTTCGGATCGAGAGCTGGGCCAAGACGCATGAAGGCCGCGTCCGCGCCCACAATGAGGACAGCTATTGCGCCCGCGAGATGCAGGGCCTTTGGGCGGTCGCCGACGGAATGGGCGGGCATGAAGGCGGCGAATGGGCCTCGGCCAAGATCGTCGAGAAGCTCGACGAGGTCGAGCTGCCCGAGGAGCTGGGCCAGGCCGGCGAGCGGATCGCCGATGCCATTCGTGCCGCCAACCGCGCGATCCTGGTCGAGGCGCGCAGGCGCCAGCGGCAGATGGGCTCCACCGTCGTCACCCTCGTCGTCCAGGGCGAGCGCTATCTCGTCCAATGGGTCGGCGACAGCCGCGCCTATCTGCTGCGCGACGGGCAGTTCCGCCAGCTCAGTCGTGACCACAGCCAGGTCCAGGAAATGGTCGACCGCGGCATCATGCGGCCCGAAGAGGCGGTCGGCCACCCGATGGGCCACATCCTCTCCCGCGCGGTCGGCGTGCGCGACGACGTCCAGGTCGATTCGGTCGAGGGCGAGGTCCTTCCGGGCGACGTCTTCCTGCTCTGCAGCGACGGGTTGCACGGCTATGTCGAGGAGGCCGAGATCGCCCGCCTGCTCGCCCGCGGCTCCCCCGAGCGCGTGTCCGAGGAGCTGGTCGAGAAGACGCTGGCCGCGGGCGCGCCCGACAATGTCACGGTGGTCGCGATCTGGGCCAGCGATCCGACCCTCCTCTCCCTCCCAGATGCGGTGAAAGCATGAGCGACGACAACGACAAGAAGCCGTCCGAGGAGGGCGAGGAGCGCACGGTGTTCATGCCGGGCGGGACGGTTCCGCCCGGCTCCGCAGTGCCCGCCGATTCCGGCGAGGCGGCGACCACGCCGCCGACGCCCGACGCCGCCGCGCCCGCCGAGCCGGAACCCGTCCAGCCTGCGCCGACCCCCGAACCTGCCGCCGAAGCGCCCGCGGGCGAGCCGGAAGCGGCGCCTGCCGCGCCGGAATCCGCCGCTCCGGCCGCCGAGGCGCCGGCCGCGCCGAGCGGCACTTCGGTGCCGCCGAGCGGAACCTCCGCGCGCAGCGAGACCTCGGCCGGGCAGACCGGCTTCGCGCCGCGCGAAGGCGCGCGCGCGATCCAGGTCGGCGACTGCCTCAACCATATCTTCGAGGTGAAGCGCTTCCTCGCGCGCGGCGGCATGGGCGAGGTGTTCGAGGGCTGCAACATCAACACCGACGAACGGGTCGCGATCAAGGTGATGCTGCCCGCTTTGGCCGCCGACGAGAAGGTGGTCGCGATGTTCCGAAAGGAAGCGCGCACCCTCACCAAGCTCAACCATGACGCGCTGGTCGCCTATCGCGTGCTCGCGCAGGAGCCGCAGCTCGGCGCGCTCTATATCGTCACCGAGTTCATCGAGGGCGTCGAATTGGGCGAGGTGCTCGGCAAGGTCGAGCGGACTCCCGACGAGCTTGCCGGCCTGCTCCGGCGGCTCGCCTCCGGCCTCGGCGCAGCCCACAAGCTCGGCGCGATCCACCGCGACATGTCGCCGGACAATGTCCTGCTCCCCGGCGGCGACGTCCACCAGGCCAAGATCATCGACTTCGGCATCGCTAAGGATCTCGACGCGAGCTCTGCGACGATCGTCGGCGACGGTTTCGCCGGCAAGCTGAACTATGTCGCGCCCGAGCAGCTTGGCGATTACGGCCGCGACGTCGGCCCCTGGACCGACGTCTACAGCCTCGCTCTGGTGATCCTTGCCGTCGCCAACGGCAAGAACGTCAACATGTCCGGGTCGCTGGTCGATGCGATCGACAAGCGCCGCAAGGGTCCCGACACGAGCGCGATCCCGGCCAATCTGAAGCCTGTGATCGAGGCGATGCTCCGCCCCGATCCCAAGGATCGGCTGCGCTCGATGGACGAGGTGGTGGCGATGCTCGACGGCCGCGGCACCGCGCCGCCGGTCGCGCCGACGCCGCCGGTCGGAGTGACCTCGACGCCGGCGCCGGCGCCGAGCGGCAGTTCGAAGGCGCTGATCGCGATCGGCGTCATCGTCACCCTGCTCGCCGCCGCCGGCGGCGCCTGGTATCTGATGCGCGACGTCGTCCCGACCGAAGATCCGACCAACAACCAGGTGGTCGTCCAGCCGGGCAATCCGGTCGCGACGGCGCGCAGTGCGGTCAATTCGGTCCTGCCCTCGGTCGGATGCACCTGGCTCGATATCGGCGATGTCCGGCCCGACGGCGATCGGCTGCTGGTCGCGATGCGCGGCGTCGCCGGCGA
>CAMLOC010000586.1 GCA_946481465.1 uncultured Shinella sp.
GTCGATGCCGGCAACATCTGTGCGGATGAAATGGGTATTTTCCTTATCCATCCCCCACCCTGAAAAAGCAGGCGGAACTCGGCGATCGAACACGGCAGCTTCGCCCCGGCAAGGGGGAAGCGGGACGACATTCGCCTCATCGATAAGCCGCCCGGCGAGGTGCTGCGAGACAGCGCGCTTTTCCTTGTCCGATAGCGATGACGCCATAGGCGCCATCACGCCGCCGGTAACGACCTTGTAGATCGCTTCCGGCGTCATTTGTTCCAGAACGAAGCGGGCCGGTGCACGCGCAGCGCCGGTTTCGTGGCAGGCAGCGCATGTCGTCCTCCAGACTTCTCCGCCGACTTCGTTCACCTCGGCGGGGAGCTTGTCGACGGCACCGGCATGACCGGCCGACACCTGCTGCGCTGCCGGAGCCGCGGGAGCCGCTGTCGCCGAAGGCGCGGTCGTGATCAGCGCGCCGATGACAAGAACACCAACGCCTGCAAGCCCGACCGAGGCAGCAATGCGTCCGCCCGCGATCCTCACCGTCCTGAACGCCATTCACATACCTCCGAGATCCGCTGCGGTTCGAACCGCACGAACCAAGTTTCACCCGCGGCGCCAGTCAAAACCAATGCAATCTCCGCCGGCATGAGCCCCCTCGCCGCATAGGCTTCGCCCCCGACATGGATCCCGACCGGAGCTTCTCGAGGCCGGCCGCCATTGTCGCGTCAGAACAGGAGAGACCGGTCTATGTCGGCGACCGTGCGGCAGCCGCCCATCTGCATGGCCACTTCGAATTCCTTGCGGAAGATGTCGATGACCTTCTCCACGCCGGCTTGCCGCCCTGCGGCCGAACCGTATACGAAGGGGCGTCCCGTCATGACCGCCTTCGCGCCCAACGCGAGTGCCTTCAGGATTCCCTCTCCGCTGCGCAGGCCGCCGCACTGAACGACGTCGATCGAGGGACCGACCGCATCCACGATCCGTTCGACCAGCGAAATGGTCGGCGCCGCACCGTTCGCCCCGACCCCCCCATGATTGCAGATGACTATGCAGTTCGCTCCGGCATCTACCGCCCTCAGCGCGTCGTCAGGGCGCATGACGCCTTTGACAGCTGCCTGCCCGCCCCAGCGCTTGATCAGTTCGGCGACGCGCTTCCAGTCGAGATCGGCACGATGGTAGCCGAGCATCGGATCGCGCCATTCGGAGATGCGCCTCTGATAGTCGAAGGCGTACCGCCGCCCGTAGCGAAGCTGCGTCAGTCCCCAGATCGGATGAGCGCTAAGCGCCATCGCCGTACGGAAGGGAGGTCGCACGCCGGGCCAAAGACCCCATCGATCCACGTTCGGCCGCGGCACCGGGACCGGGCTGTCGATGGTCACGCACATCGCATCCCAGTTCGACGACCGTGCCGACTCATACATCGAATCGATCAGGCGCTCGTCCGCAAAATCATAGACCTGGAACATCCGGGGGCCGTTCCCCGATGCTTCCGCGATCCGTTCTATGCTCGCCGCGGAATAATTCGAAAGGCCTTCCATGATCCCGGCCTTGGACGCCGCGGCGGCGATATCGATCTCGGTGTCCGGATGGGCAAAGGCGATTCCCCCGACCGGCGCCACCATCAACGGGAAGCTCAGGCGACGTCCCAGGACCGTGGTGGAAGTGTCGATGTCGGCGACGTCCACAGCGACCCGCGGCATCAGAAGGATATCGTCATATGCTTCGGTATTACGCCGTAACGTATGCTCATTGCCGACCCCGGCCGAAATATAGTCGTAGATGGGACGTGGCAGGCGCCTATACGCGATTTTTCTCACGTCGCCGATGGTCTGGCATCCATCGATTCGTCTTGTAACCATTTTTCTCCGAATCCCCCATGCCCTACGACGGATGCGAGGCGGCGGCCGGCGGCGATCCGAGCCTCGTCATGCTGTGAATGGCAATCTCTCCCAACAGTCCCTTGATTGCGCGTTATGGCTCTCCGTGCAACCCTGCCGCTCGTGCTCTCGCACGCCGCCGCGAGCTTCACGTTACCGAGCGGCTGTCCGACGGCTTTGCTGGATCACAACAACTCGTCATGGGGCCGCATAGTCGATCGCCGCAGCTTATCCGGCGATGTTATTCTGCGCCTTGTACGCTTCCCACTCGCGGGCAACGAACCCCTTGAGCGTGGTCGGCTCGCGTTCCAGGAGCCACCTCAACACGTTGGGGTTGCCGAGAAAGCGAAACCGTCCGTACCACAGCTCGCAGGTGCGGATGACCAGATCCTGATGGCCGGTTTTGGGGCCGCTACCGCCGGCCATGATCCGGGCCGACCATTCCGCCGCAGGCGGCACATGCACGTTGGTATGTCGTCCGGTCACCTCGGTGATGACCCGACCGACATCGTTGGCCGTGTTGGGGCCCGGCGCGCACAGCTCGTAGGTGGCGCCGAAATGCTTCTCCCTCTCCGTCACCACCTTCACTACGACGTCGGCGAAGTCGTGCAGGTCGACCATCGAGTGCGGGCTGTCGGCATTGAACAGCCACTCGAACGTGCCGCTTTCGAAGGCCGGCCAGATGCCCGCCGGCACCATATAGTCTCCGGGCTGCAAGATCGTGAAGTCAAGCCATGACTCGACGATGCGCTCTTCGATGTCGCGCTTGAGCTTGTGCTGGATCAGCTTGCTCGCAATGGAGTGCAGCACCGAGCTATATATGAAATGGCCAACGCCGACTTCGGTCGCAGCGTTCACCATTGCAACCCCCATCTCGAATTCCTGGGGATGCAGCGAGGGGCCGATATGATAGACCGTATCGACGCCTTCGAGCGCCTTGACGAGCACCGCCTTGTCGGTGGCGTCGCCGCTGATCACCTCGGAGGCGCCCAGGGCAAGCAACTCTTCCTCGCGACCCGGCGTCTCGCGAAACGCCCGAACTTTCCAGCCGGCGTCGCGAAGTCTTGGCAGAAGCAGACGACCTTGGTTGCCGCCTGCCGCCATCACCAGAATACGACGCATATCTCCCTCCTTGCCGCAGTAAAACTTCAGTTTTATATCGAGGACGTGGTGGAACATATCTCGAAGTGGGGATTCCTTCAGCCATTCATCGAGAAAGACCCCGCGCTTGGCACGCAAGTGCTGGCCAGGAAAAGGATGCACTCGGGATCGCGTCGAGCCCTCCGTCGGCAGCGCCGGAGACAATTCTCCCTATTTCATGATCGTGCGCGGGTGACGAAAAAGGCTCATGCCGCAGCCAGGAGCAGGATGGTGGCGGCGCGAGCCGCCACACCCCTCATCCGAGTCTCGGCTCGTCGTCCAGGATGATCGTCTTGGTCTCGAGGAACGGCATCAGGCCCTCCGTCCCGCCCTCGCGTCCGATGCCCGACTGCTTGAAACCACCGAAGGCGATCTAAAAATCGGTGCGGAAAGCATTGTGGCCGACGGTACCGGAGCGCAGTTGGCGCGCGATC
>CAMLOC010000587.1 GCA_946481465.1 uncultured Shinella sp.
GCGCGAAACGCGGCTCGCCCTTCCTCAACACCGACCAGGCCGCCGCCTATCTCAAAATCTCGAGCCGCCTGCTCAAACGCCTGCGCCGCGACGGCAAGGGACCGGTCTTTCGCCGCCACTGCCGTTTCGTCCAATATCATATCGATGATCTCGACAGCTGGTCCGCCGAGCATTCCGCGCGGGAGCTGGGCGCGTGAGCCGCCGTCGCAGCGCGGCCGGAGATGTTCCGCTGCTTGCTTGGGGCGAGACCCTGCGGACGGAAAAGCGGAAGCGCGTTCGGCTGCGGGGGCGCATGCTGTGCATTGGCGCGGGCACTTTCATCCTGCTCCTTTCCGCCGCGCTTCCGCCCACGCCGCGCCTCGTCTGGAATGCGAGCGCCAGCGCCCCGATCGGCCTTTACAGGGTAGATCCCGGCGCCCTGGTGGAGCCGGGCGACATGGTCATCGCCCGCCTGCCCAGGCGCTACCGGCTGCTCGCCGCGTCGCGCCGCTACCTGCCGATGAACGTGCCGCTGGTGAAGCGCGCTGGGGCCTATGCGGGCGATAAGGTCTGCGCGCTGGGCAGGAACATCTTCCTCAACGGGCGATGGATCGCCAGCCGCCGCGAAGTCGATGCCGCCGGTCTCCCGATGCCCTGGTGGAGTGGTTGCATGGTGCTGCGGGGGCGGCAGCTGTTTCTGCTGATGGACAGTCCGTCCTCGTTCGACGGCCGCTATTTCGGGTCGACCGACGGCGAGGATGTGATCGGAAAGGCGACGCTCCTGTGGCGCCGTTGAAACGCGCCGTCATCCTGCTGACGCTCGCCCTTGCGACGCCCGCCAAAGCTGGATCGGTCGCCACATGGCAGCCCTATATCCGCGAGGCATCGTTGCGGTTCGGCATTCCCACCGCCTGGATCGAGCGGGTCATGCGCGCCGAAAGCGGTGGACAGACTCGCTGGAACGGCCGACCCATCCGCTCTTCCGCTGGCGCCATGGGGCTTATGCAACTCATGCCTGCAACGTGGAGTCAGATGCGCGCCCGGCTCGGGCTCGGTCATGATCCCGACGAGCCCCGCGATAATATCCTGGCAGGCACATTCTACCTGCGGCTGATGCATGACCGGTTCGGATATCCCGGCCTGTTTGCCGCCTATAATGCCGGGCCTGGGCGTTATGCCGAACATCTTGCGGGCCGCCGTCCGCTGCCAGGCGAGACCATCGGCTATCTCGCGACCGTTGCGCCCGAGCGGCAGATTGGCGGGGCCAGTGCGACGGAATCACCACCGGTCGAGCCCCTGTTCGCCATACAAAGGGACGGCGGATTGGCACCGGCCGCCGCCGTCGGCGCGCCATCGCCAAGCCCGATCTTTGTCGCTCTGTCGCAGGGGGACTGAAGTGATGTCGCATGTCCGGGAGAGGGTGGGGGCTCGTCCCGACAGACCCAGCATGACGGGTGGCGGAGCGCCTATCAAGGCCCGCGGGTGCCCCCCAATTTGCTGCGCAAATCGGTTCCCCCCACGGCCGCTTCGCGGCGCCGCGCTACGCGCCGCAGCCCTGACAGCCGCCCCGCCACCCGTCTCCCGGACGCCGTTCTCGATGGTGAGGACGGAGCGCAGGGAGGTCATCATGGGCATGGTTCAGGGCATCGGAACGGCGTCGGACAGCGTCGTGGCAACGCTGGTAGCAGGATTGGAAATCGAGCTGGGACGCAGTGCGGGAGAAGCACTGGCGCAACGCTTCCTGGACGCGGAGGAGAGCGATTTCCTCTGGGATGTGCGAGGTGAGGAGCGCTGGCTGGGCTCCTATGACGGCTTTGGCGAGGATGATCTGGAACTCGACCGGATCGCGATCTGGGGTAGGCTGGCTGACCGATGGTTCATGGCCATCATGCTCGTGGACGGCGAGGGAATGCCGCACGGGACGATCGTGAAGCGCATCTGTCACAGCCGCAATGCTGCTCGGAAGGGAATGGCCGATGCGCGCTGACGACGCATTGATCGGCGGGAAGAGGCGGCGTCGGATCGGCGCTGTCTCTCCCCTTTTTTCGAGCCGGAAGGGTGTTCAGGGAGGGGATAAGGGGAAACAAGATAAAGGCAGTGTCTCGCGCCCCTGCATAAGTCTCTGTCTGCACATCCCTTTTTCGCGAGGCAGCTGGGCGCCGTCGCGAGACAACACCGGCATGAATGGCGGAAATCTGCGGATTTATGGTCCTGATCGCGAGATCGGAGGGTATCCCGATGTCTGACGACGATCTCAGGCCCAAGCTCGGCAGGATGTGGAGCAGTGATGGCAAGCGCACCGTCAAATATGGCGGGCGCATCCTCGCGGCGACGCGGCTGGCTGGTAACAAGACAGGGATACGGTCACGACGCTTCGACGGCAGTCGCATCGGGCGCGGTGCAAGCCTGGGACGGCTCCTCTCTAGTCGCGACAGGCTAGGCGGCTTTCGTGGTCGTCGCGCGGTGGTGAAGGCGAGCCTCATCCGCCTCGGTGGAAAGGCAGGCCAGGCCGCCCGTGCCCATATGCGCTACATCCAGCGCGATGGGGTCACTCGCGAAGGTCTGCCAGGCGAACTCTACGGCCCGGAAACCGACCAGGCCAATGGCGACGAGTTCCTGAAACGTACGGCTGGTGATCGCCACCAATTTCGCTTCATCGTTTCAGCCGAGGACGGAGCGGAATATGCCGACCTCAAACCCTATGTACGGCGGCTAATGGCCCAGGTTGAGCTAGACCTCGGCACGAAGCTCGACTGGGTGGCGGTCGACCATTTTAATACCGAGCGCCCGCACACCCATATCGTCCTGCGCGGCGTTGATGACCGGGGCGACAATCTGATCATTGCGCGGGAGTATATTTCTCATGGACTACGGGAGCGCGCGTCCGAACTGGTGACGCTCGATCTTGGCCCCCGTACCGACCAGGAGATCGAGGCGCGTCTTCGCCATGATGTCGACCAGGAGCGGCTGACTGGGATCGACCGCCGACTGCTCCGTCGGATGGATGCTGATCGCGAGGTGTCGCCTGCCGACAATGACCCTTTCCAGCAGTCCGTGGCGGCCGGTCGGCTTCGCAAGCTGAAGGCGATGGAGCTTGCCGAGGATGTCGGCAGCGGGCGCTATCGTCTTGCCGACGAAATGGAAGATACGCTCCGCCGCATGGGCGAACGCGGTGACATTATCCGCCTCATGCAGCGCGAGCTAACGTCACGCCGTTTGGACCGTGCGGGCGTCGAGCAGGTAGTAACGGCAGAGGTCCGCGAATCGATTATTGGTCGGTTGATCCAGCGAGGCTTCTCCGACGAGCATCGGGACCGTCATTATGTGATGGTCGACGGTGTCGATGGTCGGGTCCATTATGTAGACATTGGCCGGGGCAATGCTGTGCCGTCGGTCCCAGAGAATGCGACCGTGCGGATAGAGCCGACGAGGGCGAGCGTGACACAGGCGGATC
>CAMLOC010000588.1 GCA_946481465.1 uncultured Shinella sp.
CCGGCCGGAACCTCCGCCACCTCGTCCTTGAACCGCTTCAGCGTCTTCAGCGTGCCTTCGTGGATGACGACGTTGTCGCGGATCAGGCGAACGCCCGCGCCACGCTCGACCTTGCCCTCGGTGACGCGGCAGCCGGCGATCTTGCCGACCTTCGAGATGTCGAACACTTCGAGTATCTCGGCGTTGCCGAGGAAGGTCTCGCGACGCTCCGGCGAGAGCAGGCCCGACATCGCCGCCTTCACGTCATCCACCAGATCGTAGATGATGTTGTAGTAGCGGATTTCGAGGCCGGCCCGTTCGGCCGCCGTGCGAGCCTGCGCATTGGCGCGGACGTTGAAGCCGATGATGGCGGCGTTGGAGGCTTCGGCAAGCGAGATATCGGATTCCGTGATGCCACCGGCACCGGAATGAACGATACGGGCGCGGACTTCGTCCGTGCCGAGCTTTTCCAGCGCGCCGGCAATGGCTTCGATCGAACCCTGCACGTCGCCCTTGATGAGCAGCGGGAACTCCTTGAGGCCGGTGTTCTGCAGCTGGCTCATCATCTGCTCGAGCGAGCCGCGCGAACCGGCCTGGCGTGCCACCTGCTTCTCGCGGGCGAGGCGCTGGCGGTATTCCGAGATCTCGCGGGCGCGGCTTTCGTTCTCGACCACGGCGAACTTGTCGCCGGCGGCCGGCGTGCCGGAGAGACCGAGCACCTCGACCGGCATGGCAGGGCCGGCTTCCTTGACGTGTTCGCCCTTGTCGTTGACGAGCGCACGCACGCGGCCCCACTGATCGCCGGCAACGACGATCTGGCCGGGACGCAGCGTGCCCGTCTGGACGAGAACGGTAGCGACAGCGCCGCGACCGCGGTCCAGCTGTGCTTCCACGACGACGCCTTCCGCGGTGCGGTTCGGGTTCGCCTTGAGGTCGAGGATTTCGGCCTGCAACAGGACGGCTTCGAGCAGCTTGTCCAGGTTCAGGCGGTTCTTGGCCGAGACTTCCACGTCGAGCGTTTCACCGCCCATGGACTCGACGAACACCTCGTGCTGGAGGAGCTGGTTGCGCACCTTCTGCGGATCGGCTTCGTGCTTGTCGATCTTGTTGATCGCCACGATGATCGGAACACCCGCCGCCTTGGCGTGGTTGATGGACTCGACCGTCTGCGGCATCACGCTGTCATCGGCTGCGACGACGAGGATCGCGATGTCCGTCGCCTGCGCACCGCGGGCACGCATGGCGGTGAACGCCGCGTGGCCGGGGGTGTCGATGAAGGTGATCTTGTGGCCGTTGTGCTCCACCTGGTAGGCGCCGATATGCTGCGTGATGCCGCCGGCTTCGCCAGCGACCACGTTTGCATGCCGGATGGCGTCGAGCAGCGAGGTCTTGCCGTGGTCGACATGGCCCATGATGGTCACGATCGGCGGGCGCGATTCCAGGTCGCCGGCATCGTCGGCAACGTTGAAGATGCCTTCCTCGACGTCGGATTCCGAAACGCGCTTGACGGTGTGGCCGAATTCGCCGGCGATGAGTTCGGCCAGGTCGGCGTCGATCAGATCGCCGGGCTTCATCATCTGCCCTTCCTTCATCAGGTACTTGATGACGTCGACGGCACGTTCGGACATGCGCTGCGACAGTTCCTGAATGGTGATGGTTTCCGGCAGGATGACTTCGCGCACGACCTTTTCGCGCGTCTCCTGCATCATCGAGCGCTTGAACTTCTCCTGGCGGCGACGCATGGCCGAGAGCGAGCGGCCGCGCTGTGCGCCGTCCTCGTCGCTCGACGCCGTCGTCAGCGTCAGCTTGCCCTGGCGGCGGCCGTCATCGGCCTTCGGGCGGGCGGGAGCCTTGGCCGGTTCCGGGCGCTTGACGGCGCCGCGGTTGACCGGTGCGCCACCGCGCGGACGCTTGTCGCCCGTCTCTTCGGGTTCGTTGCGGCCACGGCCGGCAATCGGCGCGGGGGCCGGCGTGCGGACGGGCTGCGGACGAGCTTCGGTGGCGGCGGCGGCCGGCCTTGCCACCGGCTGCGCGACGACCGCTTCCTCCGCGACCGGGGCGGGAGCGGCGGCCTCGGCGGCGCGGCGCTCGGCCTCTTCCTTCTCGCGGGCGATGCGGGCCTCTTCCTCGGCCTTGCGGCGGGCTTCCTCTTCCACCTTGCGGCGGGCCTCGTCCTCGGCGCGCTGGCGCGCCTCGGCGGCGTCGCGGATCTGCGCTTCGGCAAGCGCGCGGCGACGGGCCTCGACCTCATCGGGGGAAAGCTGGTTCAGCACCACGCCGACGCGCGGGCGGCTCTGCTCGACATGCTGCTGCGGCGCGGGGCGCGTCTGCTGCTGCACGGGGCGCGTCTGCTGCGGTTCGGGCTGGCGCTGCTGCACGGGCGTGACGGGCGTCACCGGCCGCTCGTCTTCCGGGCGGTTGATGCGGCGCTTGCGGGTCTCGACCACGACGGCCTTCGTCCGGCCACGACCCATGTCCTGGCGCACGGTTCCCTGCTGAACCCCCGAGGGCTTCAGGCTCAGGGTCTTCTTGCCAGCCACGCTGATCGTCTTGTCGTCTTTGTTGTCGGTCATTCCGTTCCGTTCCTAAGATCAGGGCCGGATGCGTATCACCAGACCCTGTCGTTCAATTGTGTTCATCCAATGCGATTTCGGCCGGCGACAAGCCGGTGACCGCGTCATTGGTTTGGCTGGCCAGCGCCGCCACTTGCCCTCGACCGGTCGCCGCCCCGGTATTTTTCGAGCATGATTGCGCGCTTCACTACACCCTCACCCGCCTGCCCTGCAAGCGCCGCGGCATGGATAAAAGCATTCTGGCCCAAAAGGCCCTCCAATTCGCTCTCGCAGAAGAGCTTGAAGGAGGGTATTTCCGTTTCGTCCTCGGTGAGGAAGCTTGCAGCCTTCCTCGCCTGATCGATTTTCCTCACACCGTCCTCGGCCGCATCCGTCGCATGGAAGACGGCAAGCGCGGCCAGGGAGCGAACCGCCTGGTCCACCTTGGTGGAACCGGTGATGAACTGGCCGGCCTTGCGCGCCATGTTCATCATCCCGATCAGCTGTGCGACGAGGAGCCGCTCAACCACGGACCCGAGCTCCGGATCCGCCTTCACATCCCGTTTCAGGGCCCGTGCGAAGAGTTTCTTCGCCACGGCCTTGTCGACAGCCTCGCGGCTGGGGCTGACCCAGCAGCCCCGGCCCGGAAGCGTCCGCTTCAGATCCGGGACGATTGTCCCGTCGGGCGCCGCCACAAAACGCAGCAGCGTGTCTGGTGATCCGCTTTCGCGGGTCACGATGCACATCCGTCCATTCACCTCCGAAAAGTCGAAGTCATCTTCGACCTCCGGTGTGTCTGGCCTCTCGGCGCTCATCACGCTTCCTGCTCGGCTTCTTCGCCTTCGAGTTCACCTTCAGCTTCGGCTTCGACCGCGAGGTCTTCCTCGGTGATCCAGCCGG
>CAMLOC010000589.1 GCA_946481465.1 uncultured Shinella sp.
GGTCGGCGATGAGGCCTGACGCGCTGTTCTACGAAACGGCTGAGAACGCCCACGGCCTGAAGCACGATCCCTTCAAGGCGATCGTCGCGCCGCGGCCGATCGGCTGGATCGGCACGAAGGCGGCGGACGGGCGGCGCAACCTTGCGCCCTATTCGTTCTTCAACGCGCTGAGCGACCGGCCGAAGCTGGTGATGTTCTCCTCCAGCGGCCACAAGGACAGCGTGACGAATATCGAGGAGACCGGCGTCTTCACCTGCTCGCTCGCCGGCCGGCATCTCGCCGAGGCGATGAATGCGAGTTCGGCGGTCGTGCCGCGGGACGTCGACGAGTTCGCGCTCGCCGGCCTGACGCCGGTCGCCGGCCGGCTCGTCGATGCGCCCTATGTCGGCGAGGCGCACGCGGCGCTGGAATGCCGGGTGACGCAGAGCTTCCGCCCCCTCGATCTCGACGGGCGGGAAACGGACAACTGGGTGGTGTTCGGCCAGGTGGTCGGCATCCATATCAGCCCGGAGATCCTGCGCGACGGCAGGGTCGACATGGGCATCGCCCGCCCGCTCGGCCGCATGGGCTACATGGATTATTGCGACGGCGGGGCGGAGGTCTTCGCCATGATGCGGCCGTAGACGGCCCGGATCGTCCCGACCTGCGCGGCGTTTCCGGCAAGGGCGCCGAAGAAGCCGTCGTCGCGCGACCGTTCGCAGGCGCGCTCCAGCGCCGCCGCCGTCAAATCCGGAAACGAATCATAGGCGGCGATGCCGGCGGCAGCGGCGGTGAGGAGGGTCGCGGCGCGGGCGGCGGCAAAGGGCGCGGTCCATTCGCCGGATGCGGTGAGGGCGCTGGCCGCGCCGAGACTGTGCCTCAAGGCTCCCTGATCCCAGACAAGAGCGGCAAGCCGCGTGGATTTTGCCGCCAGGCCCTCGCACGAGACGGGGGCGGGCAGGATGCCGTCGGTGATCGCGAGGATGGAGGTGGCGCCGTCCGCGCGGCCTTCCTCGGCTTCGGCGACGGACAGGAGGGTGGCGAGGCGCTGGATATCCGCGCCCGTCCGCCAGCCGGCAAGGGCGAAACCTGCCGCACCAGCGCCGAGGGCGTGGCGGAGGGTTTCGACGCCGGTCGTGCCATCGACAAGGACGATGCTCGCTTTCATGTCCGGATTGCCGGCACGCACCAGCATGCCGCACCCTTCGCGAAGGGCGGGGGGGATGTCGGTCGCTTCGGAAAGGACACGGGGCAGCGGTTTCATGGCCCTTCATAGGCGCAGGCCCGCGGAAATGGCAATGACCATCCGGTTAACGGGTATGGTGAACCAATCTTAAACACTTTGCCGCTAGCGTGTTTTCAGTAGCGTTTTGCAGGCGTTTGGGGCGTCCATTGATCGTTCATGCTTTTCTCCGTTGGGTCGAGACCGCACGGGCTGCCGACCGGGCCAAGGCGGCCAGCGTGCTGGCCCGGGCCTATGCGCGGGCGCGCATTTCGGCGGAAGACCGCCGCGGCGCGGAAATGGCGATGATCTTCCTGCTCGACGACCCGGCGCCGAAGGTGCGGCTGGCGCTCGCCGAAGCCCTTGCCGATTGTCACGACGCGCCGCGCGCCGTCATCCTGCCGCTGGCGGAGGACCAGCCGGAGATCGCCGCCCATGTCATCCTGCGTTCGCCGGTGCTGACGGATGGCGACCTCGTCGACCTCGCCGCCAAGGGCAGCGCGACGACGCGCATGCTGATCGCCCATCGCGCCTTCGTCTCGCGCCCCGTTTCGGCGGCGCTTGCCGAAATCGGCGATGTGCCCGACGTGCTGGCCCTGCTGGAGAATACGGGCGCCGTGCTTTCCCGCCGCAGCCTGACGCGCATCGCCGACCGGCTCGGCGACGACGCGGAGATCCGCGCCCTGCTGCTCGACCGCGACGACCTGCCGAGCGATGCGCGCCATGCGCTGGTGGAGAAGATCGGCACGGCGCTGGCCGGCTTCGGGCTCATCCAGGCGGCGGTCGGCACGAGCCGCGTCGAGCGCATCACGCGCGAGGCCTGCGACCTTGCGACGATCGGCATGGCGGGCGAGGTTCCGGCCGCCGAGATGCCCGCGCTCGTGGAGCACCTGCGGCTGACGGGCCGGCTGACGCCGGTCTTCCTGATGCATGCGCTGTGCACGGGGCGGGCCGAATTCTTCGCGGCCGCCATCGCCGACCTTTCCGGCCAGGCGGAGCGGCGCGTCCGCTCCATCCTGTCCGACGGGCGCGAGGCGGCGGTGCGCGCGCTCTACGAGACCGCGGGCCTTGGCCGGGACATCGGCGCGCTCTTCGCCGAGGCGACGATGCTCTGGCGGCGCGAGGCGACGGGCGGGGACGGCGGGCTTTCGGTTTCCGAGCGCTTGCTTTCGCAGGCGCGGACGGCGGGCGATGCTTCCTGCCGGTCGATGCTGGAGCTTGTCGAGCGGCTGGCCATCGCCGAGCAGCGCCAGACGGCGCGCAGCTACGCGCTCATCGCCGCGCGTGAAGCGGCATAGGCTCGGTGAACGAGCCTATTCGCCGAAGCGCTTGACCACCCAGGAATAGCCGTCCTCGGCATAGCGCACCGGCGTGGTGACGGCGGCCTTCAGGTCGTCCTTGCCGGGAATGGCCTTCTTCACGAAATTCAGCGCGCGGGTCGCAAGGCCCTGGCGGGCCTCGGCGGTCTGGGCAGGGACGGGGACCTCGGCCGCGGTTGCGGCCGGCGTCTCGTCGACGGAGGGCTTGGCGACATCCGCGGTGATGCGGTCGCCGGAGCTTTCGCAGACTGCCACGATGACGGGATAGTTCTTGTCCTGGTGGCGGTTGATAAAGGTTTCGGCCTGCGCGTCGCACAGCGCCACGGTCTGCCAGCTCTTGCCGACCGTATCGATATAGTGGCACTGGGTCGCGCTGTCGTCGCAGCCCATGATCGTCATGACGATGAGCGCAGCTTTCATGGCCGTCCTTTCCGGGCTTGTTTCCGGCGGTTAGAGGCGTGTATTGCCGCGAAAATAAGGCGCGACTGTTTCAGATATCGAGGTTGTCGGCGAAGACGGCGCGTTCGGTGATGAAGCGGAAGCGGGCTTCCGGCTTGGTGCCCATCAGGTCGTCCACGGCGGTGCGCGTGCCCTCGAAATCGACGTCGTCGATCGCCACCTTCAAAAGCGTGCGCTTCTTCGGGTCCATCGTGGTCTCCTTGAGCTGCGCCGGCAGCATTTCGCCAAGACCCTTGAAGCGGCCGATCTCCACCTTGCCGCGGCCGTTGAACTCGGTGCGCATCAGCTCCTCGCGGTGCGGGTCGTCGCGGGCATAGAGCGTCTTGCCGCCCTGGCTGAGGCGGTAGAGCGGCGGCACGGCGAGATAGAGATGGCCGCCGCGGATGAGGTCCGGCATCTCCTGGTAGAAGAAGGTGATGAGCAGCGAGGCGATATGCGCGCCATCGACATCG
>CAMLOC010000590.1 GCA_946481465.1 uncultured Shinella sp.
CTCCCGCACGCCGGTTTTCAAGACCGGTTCCTTAAACCACTCGGACACTCTTCCATCCGGCTGAAGCGGCAGGGAAACCAGGTTTCCGAGCGCTTCGCCGCCCTTCGGGCGATGCGGCTTTTTAGCAGTTCTGGCCGCATCGTCAACGTGCGCGCGAGGGCTTGAAGCAGACTTCGTCGCCGACACCTTGTTTTGAACACAATGGCCGCCTATATACCCCTCATCGGCATTGCTGATGAGCGCTGGAAAGCTTCTGCCGCTCGCAATTGCCGCCATCACCTGATGCCTTTGACCACGGATGTACTGGCACTGGTGAAACGGGTGATGATGAGGAAGGTCGGTGCGTTTTCGCCCCGGCCTTTTTTATTGCCGGAACAATCCCGGACCCGGCACGGTTTCCTTCCAAACCGCAGGAGACCGGTCATGGAACAGACAACTGCCGCATCGCTTGCCGCCGAATATCTGCGCCTCGGGGGCAGCCGGCGCGCCAAGATCGACGACAACCACGTCGGCGTCCGGCAATGGACGCAGGAGACGCCGGCCGCCGAGGCGTTCTGGAACGACCATATCGCCCCGCTCGACGACCGGCGCCGCGACGAGGTGATCACCCTCCTGCCCACCATCAATCGCGTATAGGCCTGCGGCCTCTGCGGACATGTGGTCGAAAAGCCGCTCCCGGCAAATGCCGTGCGGGCGTGCCGGCACAAAGTGTTATCAAACCGTTACCCGCCCACACTCCGCCACGATCTTCTCCATCAGATGGCTTGCGGCCGGGAACCAATGCACCGGATTCGCCATTATCGTGCCAGTTAGAAGGAGTGCACAAATGAACAAGAAGCTTGGAACTGTTCTTGCGCTGGGCCTTGCGCAGGCTTTCGCAACCACCGCTGGCGCGGCCGACATGGTGATCCGCGATCCCGCCCCGACCTATGTCGAGCGCGGGAGCGATCGCGACGGCGTGAAGATCGGCATGCTGACCTGCGATGTCGGCGGCGGCGTCGGCTATGTCATCGGCTCGGCCAAGAGCGTCGATTGCGTCTTCTCCTCGACGCGCGGCGAAGAGGACGTCTATAGCGGCGTGATCCGCAAGATGGGCGTCGATCTCGGCTTCACCACGCAGGGCCGCATCGTCTGGGCGGTCTTCGCTCCGACGGCCGGCTACCACCACGGCTCGCTCGGCGGCCTCTACCAGGGCGCGACCGCCGAGGCCACGCTCGGCTTCGGCGTCGGCACCAATGTGCTCGTCGGCGGCACGTCCGGCTCGATCCACCTGCAGACGATCAGCGTCAGCGGCCAGATCGGCCTGAACCTTGCGGCCACCGGCACATCGGTGACCCTCACGCCGCAGGGCTGAGACAGGGAAAAGGGCGGCTTCGGCCGCCCTTTTCCTTGCCGCGCGGGGCGATCCGCTAGAGCATTTCCGGTTCGCCGGAGGCGCTCTAGATTCTTGTTTTTACCGCATTATCCGATGGCGAAGCGATTCCGCTTCGGCTGGAAATGCTCTAGTGTGGGATGGGAGGAGTTTTCACATGGTCCGTATCGCCCTTGCCGCCTTCGCCGCGCTTTTCCTCGCCGCCTGCACGACGGACGGCCCCCGCGCCGTCGAGCCCATCCCGGGCAGCATCACCTATGGCGGCCAGCCGCGCACGAAACTCACCAAGGCGCCGATCGGCAGCACGTTCGAACACACGTTCACCGACCGTTATGGCCGCCCCGTGGTGGAAACCTACCGTATCCAGCCGGATCGTTCGCTTCTCCTCATCCACCGCTACGTGCGAATCGAGTATTTCTGAGGTGAGGCAGGCCATGGAGACGACAATGCTGGAAAGCACCGATATCGAACTGGAAGACGAACGGCTGCGGCTGCTCGACATCCTGGCGCAGGAGCGCGCCACCACGCCGCCGGAGCTGCTGTCGCACTATGCATCCGGCTCCTTCGGCTTCCACGAGGCGGTGCACACCGCCTCCATCGTGCTCGATCTCGTTGACGACCAGCTTCTCCACCACCCCGCCATCGCCGGCAATGACGAGTGGTTCCGCCTGGCGGCCCGGGCAAGCGAGGCGCTGTTCAACCTCTACCAGTCGATGGGGGCGGCCCAGCTTGCCACCCGCGCGACCGACGAGGGCAAGCGGCCGGAAGAGCTGAACGCCAGCAACGACGACTGACACATCGCCGCCTTGCGCGGCGCGCTGCGCTATTTTCCCTCGCGCAGCGCCTGCACGACGCGCTCGCGCCCGACCTTGATGACGTTCTCCATCGCCCGGCGCGCGCCGTCCTCGTCGCGCTTGTCGATCTCCTCGACGATGCGGATATGGCTGGTCGAGACGTCGCCGATCTTGCCGCGGTCGGCGGCGGGCGAGGAGAGCTTGAAGGCGCCGACGAGGCCCGCCTCGATAAGACTGCCCAGCGTGCGCAGGAAGGGATTGCGCGAGGCTTCCAGCACGGAGAGATGGAATTTCAGGTCGGCCACGGCGAGGCTTTCGGCCGTATGCTCCGGGTCGCCCATGGCGACGGCGAGCCGCATCATGTGGCTGATATCGGCCTCCGTCGCGTGCTGCGCGGCGAGAGCCGCCGCCTGCGGCTCGAAGGCCAGGCGCACTTCGGACAGGTGCAGCAGGAATTCCTCGTTGACGCCGACGGCGAAGTACCAGGTGAGGATATCGCTGTCGAAGAGGTTCCACTGGGTGTTCGGCGTCACGCGCGTGCCGATGCGCGCGCGCGGCACGACGAGGCCCTTGGCGGCAAGCGTCTTCATCGCTTCGCGCAGCACCGTGCGGGAAACCTTGAAGCGGGCGGCAAGCTCGTCGTCCCCGGGCAGAGTGGCGCCGACGGGATAGTCGCCGGCGATGATCGCCCTGCCGAGCTCGTTGACGACCTGCGCGTGGCTGGTACGCGCGTTCACGCCGCTGATGACGGTTTCAAGCAAGCCCCTGCGCAACGATAGTCCCTCCTCCGCCAGAGACCCTCCATTCCGGTCCAAGGCATCCGGCAGGTATAGAGCGCGCCGCCGATTCCGCAAAGGCCGTTCGCGTCATCGAACCTTCACAAACGAAAAAAGCGCCCAAAGGGCGCCTGAAAGGCCGGAAAGAGCCTCATTCCGATCGAAACACACCTCGACAAGCGGATTTTGAGCCTTGCCACATACCTCTGGACTTCATTCCCCCTGTTTTCGTTGATGAATTGGGATCGTCGAACCAGTTTTGCTGGGCTCTGTGCCTCATACATCCAGACTCACAGGCCCACTCACCTCATACGTCTGGACTCATTGATGGCTTGGAACAGTTCCGCCGATGTTGCAGAGTGGTTCTATTTTGGAAGGCAAAGGTCTGAGCATGTACCGTGTTACAATCATTGATCAGGAAGATGGCAGGGTAATTTTCAAAAGAGAGCAGTTCTCTTTCGCTTTTTTGTTTGGTCCAACGACCATCGC
>CAMLOC010000591.1 GCA_946481465.1 uncultured Shinella sp.
TAGCGGGTGCCGACAATGACGCGAAGTCGATCGTCGCGAAGAAGACGACCGCCGGCGGCCGGATGGCAACGGAAATCCTCAACACGCCCGCGACGGTCTCCGTCATCACGGCCAAGGAGATCCAGCAGCGCGGCGCCCAGACCGTCGAGGAGGTGCTGCAATACACCGCCGGCGTCACCACCGACTTCTACGGCTCGGACGACCGTTACGACTATTTCAAGATCCGCGGTTTCGACGCGATGCTCTATCGCGACGGGCTGATCCTTGGCCGGCCCTTCGGCGGCGTGCGGGAAGAGGCCTACGCCTTCGAGCGCGTCGAGGTGCTGAAGGGCGCGAATTCCGCGACCTTCGGCGTTTCCGATCCCGGCGGCGCGGTGAATTTCGTCACGAAGCGCCCGAAGAGCGAGAAGTTCGGCGAGGCCTATGTCACCGGCGGCTCGTACAGCCGCAAGGAGGTCGGCTTCGACTTCGGCGACAACCTGACCGAGGACGACACGCTCTCCTATCGCTTCACCGGCAAGCTGCGCGATGCGGATGCGGAATACGATCATTCGCGCGACGACGAGAAGTTCTTCATGGGCGGGCTCACCTGGCGGCCGACGGACGCCACCAGCCTCACCATCGTCTACGATCACCTGAACAGGGACGGCGTGCCCGGCAGCGGCGGCCATCCCGTCGACACGGATTTCGACCGCAGCCGCTTCTTCGGCGAGCCGGACTACAATTATCGCGGCACCGACCGCGACACGGTCAGCGTGATGTTCGACCATGATTTCGGCTCTGGCCTGACCTTCGGCGCGAATGCGCGCTACAGCAAGTCGGACACCGATTTCGGCTATGCCTACATTTCCGCGACGCCGACGGACGGCTCGACGACGGCCTCGCGCGCCTTCTTCGGCAACGAGGCGTCGGACCGCCAGTTCATCATCGACGCGCATCTGCAATACGAGGCGAGCTTCGATGCGGTGGACAGCCGCACCCTGGTCGGCGTCGAATACAATGACATGGAAGGCGACAACGACACCTGGTGGGGTCCGGCGCCCGGCATCGACTGGACGAACCCGGTCTATACGGGCCGGCCGGCCAACCTGCCGCTGATCGCCAGCAGCCACAGCGACCAGACCGGCAAGGCGCTCTACATCCAGCAGGAACTGACCTTCTGGGACAAGTTCATCGTCACGGCGGGGCTTCGCAACGACTGGCTCGACCTCAGCGAGACCAACAAGCTGACGGGAACGACGAGCGAGGGCGACTTCAGCGAACTGACGAAGCGGATCGGGCTTACCTATCGCCTGACGGACGAGATCGCGCCCTTCGTCAGCTATGCCGAATCCGTCGCCGCACCCTCCATCGGCATCGAGCCGGAGCGCGGCGAACAGATCGAACTCGGCGTGAAGTACCAGCCGGATGCGTTCCCGGCCCTCATCACGGCCTCGATCTACGACCTGACGAAGAACAACATCACGCGCACCAATCCGGCAACGAACCTGCAGGAGACGATCGGCGAGGTGCGGGTGCGCGGCCTCGACCTGGAGGCGAAGGCGGAATTGACGCCGAACTGGAGCCTGACGGCCGGCTATTCCTATCTCGACGCCGAGATCGTCGAGAACGGCACGGCGGGCAACGAGGGCAACCGGCCCTATCATGTGCCCGAGCACACGGCCTCGCTCTGGGTCAATTACACGCTCGAAGGCGACGGCAAGCGCGGCGACATGACCTTCGGCCTCGGCGGCCGCTATATCGGCTCCTACTACTTCAACGACGCCAACACGGTGAAGACGGGCAGCAATTTCGTCGTCGACGCGGCCTTCAGCTACAAGGTGTTCGAGAACACCTCCTTCGAGGTGAACGTCTCCAACCTCTTCGATCGCAAGCATGTCGATTACGGCGGCTTCGGCGCGGACTTCTACAATCCGGGCCGCGCGATCTCGGCGACGCTGCGCCAGACCTGGTAAGACAGGGTTAGCGGACCTGTCGCACCCGCCGCCAGGCGGCGGGTGTCTCGCCGGCGATCTGGCGGAAGGCCTTCGTCAGGTGTGCCTGGTCGGAGAAGCCGAGCTGGGCGGCGATGTCGGCGATGGTCAGCTCGCTTTCGACCAGCAGCTTCCGCGCCAGGTCGATGCGCTTGCCGAGCTGCCATTGCAGCGGCGTCTTGCCGGTCGTCTGCTTGAAGACATTGGCGAACCAGCTTTCGGAGAGCCCCACCGTCTCGGCCATCTCGGCGACGGTCAGGCGGCCGTCGCTGCGGGCGTCGAGCCGGGCGGCCAGCCGGTTCATCTGCGCCTGGGTGAGCCGGCCGTTCTGCGCCTCGCCGCCGATATCCTGGATGTCGAGCAGGCCGCCGACGATGGCGCCGACCAGGCTTTCCGCATAGAGCGCGTGTTTCGTCGGCCCCGACACTTCGTCGACCAGAAGGCTCGCCAGCGTCTCGATGGCGCCGACATCCTGGATCTCCACCGGGCGGCGCAGAGCCGCAAGCGCCGCCGAGGTGCCGACCGTCGGCGACAGGAAGCGCAACATGCGGTCCTTGTGCAGGTGCAGGTCGAGATGGGAGAAGCGGTGCGCGGCGGTGAAGCTCGTCCAGAGCGGCACACCGGCCGGCACATAGACCGCGCGGGTCATCGGGCGGGAATATCCCGTCATGCCGCCTTCGCGGTTGGTCATCCGGATATGCGAGGACACGTCGTTGAAGAAGATCACGATGCGCGGGTCGGGCGAAAGATAGTAGCCGCGCGCGCCGGGATGTCCCTCCGCGTCCCAGAAGACGCCGACCAGACCGTCGAGGCTGCGCCATTTCACGGGGGCGAGCAGCTTGATGCCGTCCGTATGGCAGGTCATTGCGTGCTGGTAGTTCACCGTTCGAAGCCATCCCTGTTGCGAGCCGTGCGCGCCTGTCACCATGCGTTTAAGGCCAAGCGGCGGGCGATGACAACCGCTCTTGGGCAAGAGCCGCCCGCTTGAGAAAAGATGATTAGAATTATCATGTTTTTTCGATGGAGCAAGTCGCCCCGGATGCGGTGTGCGATCCGTCTTGATTATATATCGTGATACGATATAATTTCCCGGTGGCAACCGTGGAGGGATCGCAATGTCCGCAGACCTGTCAGCGTTGAAGACCGAGCTTCTGGAACTGGACCGGCAGCTTCAGTTGGCCGCCCATCCGGCGGGTGAGGGGGGCGAGGCCGCGCAGTCCGGGCAGTTGGCCGCGCTGAAGCAACGGCTCGACGACCGCCTCGCCACGCTCGACGGCAGCGCCTGGCAACTGCTTCTCCTGGAGTGGCGCTACGATTTCGTGCTGCTGTTCGACCAGATCCGCCTGTGGATGGCCCATGTCGACGCCAATTTCAGCAGCGGGACGTCGCCGAAGGCGTAACCGGCCCTCCCCAACCCTTCCCCATAGGGGGCAGGGCAATCGCCTATGGAAAACCC
>CAMLOC010000592.1 GCA_946481465.1 uncultured Shinella sp.
TAGGCGCCGGCCGTTTCCACCGCGCGCGCCGCCTCGTGCCACTGGTGCTGCAACGCCTTGGCGTGATCGAGGAAGCGCAGGCCCGCCGCCGTCGGCTGGGTGCCGCCCTTGTTGCGCGCGAAGAGCTTGCGCCCGAACATTCCTTCAAGCGCGTTGATGCGGTGCGTGACCGTCGATTGCGTGATGTTCAGCCGCTCCGCCGTGCGGTTGAAATTGCGCGTTTCCATCAGGTCGAGGAATGTCTCAATCAGGACAATTTGCATAAATGCGCCGATTTTTCCCAGTGTTCCGGCGAAGTCTAATCGAGAATATCGATTAATAAAGCGAAATCCATCCGCTTGCTGCGCGTCGCTTTGGTTGCCACAAATCCGGGGCGAAGAAGGGGAACGAGAATGTCCGCACTGCCAAGCCATGCCCGTGTCGTCATCATCGGCGGAGGCGCCGTCGGGGCGTCGGCGCTCTATCACCTGGCCAAGGCCGGGTGGACGGATTGCGTGCTTCTGGAAAAGAACGAGCTGACCGCCGGCTCCACCTGGCATGCCGCCGGCAACGTGCCGACCTTCTCCTCCTCCTGGTCGATCATGAACATGCAACGCTATTCGGCCTCGCTCTACCGGGAGCTGGGCGCGCTGGTCGATTATCCGATGAACTATCATGTGACGGGCTCGATCCGCCTCGGCCATTCGAAGGAGCGGTTGCAGGAGTTCAAGCGCGTCGTCGGCATGGGCCGCTATCAGGGCATGGACCTCGATATCCTCTCGCCCGACGAGATGCGTTCCAAATACCCCTTCCTCGAAACGCACGACCTTTCCGGTGCGCTTTACGACCCCTATGACGGCGACATCGACCCCGCGCAGCTCACCCAGGCGCTGGCGAAAGGCGCGCGCGACATGGGCGCAAAGATCTTCCGCTTCTGTCCGGCGACCGGCGCGCGGCGCGAGGGCGAGGAATGGGTGATCTCGACGCCGCAGGGCGAGATCCGCTGCGAGAAGGTCGTCAACGCCGCCGGCTACTATGCCCGGGAAGTCGGCAAGTGGTTCGGCCGCGACGTGCCGATGATGGTGATGAGCCATCAATATATCCTGTTCGAGGAAATCCCGGAACTTGCCGCCTGGTCGAAGGAGGCCGGCCACAAGCTGCCGCTGCTGCGCGACGTGGATTCGTCCTATTATCTGCGCCAGGAAAAGACGGGCATGAATCTCGGCCCCTACGAGCGCAACTGCAAGGCGCACTGGGTGACGCCCGACGATCCGATGCCGGACGATTTCTCCTTCCAGCTCTTCCCGGACGATCTCGACCGGCTGGAATGGTATCTCAACGACGCCGTCGAGCGCGTGCCGATCCTCGGCACCGCCGGCCTGTCGCGCATGATCAACGGCCCGATCCCCTATGCGCCGGACGGCAACCCGCTGATCGGCCCGATGCCGGGCGTGCCGAACGCCTTCGAGGCCTGCGTCTTCACCTTCGGCATCTGCCAGGCGGGCGGCGCGGGCAAGGTGCTGGCCGAATGGGTGACGGAGGGCGAGACGGAATGGGACATGTGGTCCTGCGACCCGCGCCGCTACACGTCCTTTGCCGCCGACAAGGACTATTGCGTCGCCAAGGGCATGGAAATCTACGGCCACGAATATGCCATGCACTTTCCGAAACACGCATGGCCGGCGGGGCGGAACCAGAAGCTCTCGCCGATCCACGATCGCATCGCGGCGCTCGGCGCGCAGTTCAAGCCCTATAACGGCTGGGAGCGCGCCAACTGGTATGCGCAGGACGGTGACGATACCTCCGAAGCATCGACCCAGACCTGGAACCGCGAAGGGCCGTGGCGCCCGCGCATCGAGGCGGAGTGCCGCGCCGTCACCGAGGCCGCCGGCATCCTCGACCTTCCCGGCTTCTCGCGCTTCCGCGTGAAGGGGGAGGGCGCGACGGCCTGGCTCTCCTCGCTGATCACCGGCCGTGTGCCGAAACCCGGCCGCATCGGCCTTGCCTATTTCTCCGACGACAAGGGCCGCATCGTCACGGAAATGTCGGTCATGATGCTGGCGGAGGATTTCTTCTTCCTCATCACCGCCGCGACGGCGCAGTGGCACGATTTCGAATGGCTGCAAAAGCACCTGCCGAAAAACCCGGTCTTCACGCTGGAGGACGTCACGGAGAACTTCTCGTGCCAGATCCTGTCCGGCCCGAACTCCCGCGCCATCCTTGCGGATGTCTGCAAGGCGGACCTCACCATGCCCTGGCTCACCCACCAGCCGGTGGAGATCGCCGGCCGCTGGTGCCAGCTCGTGCGCGTCTCGTTTGCCGGCGAACTCGGCTGGGAGATCCACACCAAGGTCGAGGACACCGCCGTCATCTTCGACGCCGTCTGGGCGGCGGGGCAGAGGCACGGGCTGAAACCCTTCGGCATGGAGGCGCTCGACAGCCTGCGTATCGAAAAGGGCTATCGCGCCTGGAAGGGCGATCTTTCGACCGACTACACCATCCTGCAGGGCGGGCTCGAACGCTTTGTCGATTGGACCAAGCCCGTCTTCAAGGGCAAGGCGGCGCTGGAGCGCGAGAAGCAGCAGGGCGTCACCAAGCGCTTCGTGACGCTGACCGTGGACGCCGGCGACTGCGATGCGCCCTACATGTCGACGCTCTGGCACGGCGGCAAGGTGGTGGGCGAGACGACCTCCGGCAATTGGGGCTATCGCACCGGCAAATCCATCGCGCTCGGCATGCTGCGGGCCGACCTCGTCGTGCCCGGCACGCAGATCGAGGTGGAAATCTACGGCGAGCGCTTCAAGGCGACCGTTGAGCCCGACGGCCCGCTCTTCGACCCCAACAATGAAAGACTGCGCGCATGACGAAGCCCATTCCTTCCAAGGCGAGAGCCGTCATCATCGGCGGCGGCGTGTCCGGCTGCTCGGTCGCCTATCACCTTGCCAAACTCGGCTGGACGGATGTGGTTCTGCTGGAGCGCAAGCAGCTCACGTCGGGCACGACATGGCATGCCGCCGGCCTCATCGGCCAGCTTCGCGCCTCGCAGAACATGACGCGTCTCGCCAAATATTCCGCCGACCTCTACGTCAAGCTCGAGGCCGAGACGGGCATCGGCACCGGCATGCGCCAGTGCGGCTCGATGACCGTGGCGCTGACCGAGGAGCGCAAGGAGGAAATCTATCGCCAGGCCTCGCTCGCCCGCGCCTTCGACATCGACGTGCGCGAGATCACCGTCGACGAGGTGAAGGCGCTCTACCCGCATCTCAACACGGCGGATGTGAAGGCCGCCGTGCACCTGCCGCTCGACGGCCAGTGCGACCCGGCGAACATCGCGATGGCCCTGGCGAAGGGCGCGCGGCAGAACGGCGCGACCGTCCTCGAAGGCGTCAAGGTGACCTCGGTGCTGACGAAGGACGGCCGCGTAACGGGCGTCGCCTGCGAG
>CAMLOC010000593.1 GCA_946481465.1 uncultured Shinella sp.
CCGACCCAGGCGATGATCTTCAACTGGATGCCGGTGATCTTCACCTTCATGCTGGCGAGCTTCCCGGCCGGCCTCGTGATCTACTGGGCCTGGAACAACACGCTCTCGATCATCCAGCAGGGCATCATCATGAAGCGCCACGGCGTGAAGATCGAACTCTTCGACAATCTCAAGGGATTGTTCGGAAAGAAACCGAAACCATCCTGACCCGCGTCAGGCGAAACGAGCGAACCCCGGCCCGGCGCCGGGGTTTTCTTTTGTCCCTTGCGACATCGCCCCGTCGCTGGCATGGAAGCGCGGCAGGCGTATTCCTGTCATGCTTGCAGTTACCTTTTGTTTCACGCACCTCCGGTAAGACCGCGTCGCGCTTTTGCCGGAGGTGTTCTCACGAGTGCCCCATGTCGTCCTCCACGCTTCCGATCACCCCCGCCCTTTCGGATGGAAGGGGACAGGGGTTTGGCGCCACCCTCGTGCTCGGCTCGGCCGTCGTGTGGAGTTTCGGCGGCACGCTGGCACGGTTCCTCCACATCGAGGACGACTGGACGGTCATTTTCTGGCGTTCGCTCTTCGCCGCCCTCTTCCTGCTCGGCTTCATGCTCGTTCGCGACGGCGCGCGCGGCACCGTGCGGCTCGTGCGCGGCATGGGGCTTGCCGGCGCCGCGGTCGGCCTGTGCTTCGCCACAGCCTCCACCTCCTTCATCCTGGCGCTCGCCTATACGACCGTCGCCAATGTCGTGCTGATCCAGGCCGGCGTGCCGCTGATCGCCGCCCTGATGGCCTGGCTGTTCTTCCGCGAAAGGATCGCCGTCCATACCTGGCTCGCCATCGCCGCGGTCATCGGCGGCGTTGCCATCATGGTTTCCGGAGCGCTCGGCGGCGGCGTCTCGATGATGGGCGACGCGCTCGCCCTGCTCATCGCCTTCGCCTTCGCGACCGCCACCATCATCACCCGGCGCTTCGCCCATGTGCGCATGACGCCCGCCGTGCTGCTGAGCGCCGTCATCGCCTGCGCCACCGCGGCGAGCCAGGCCTCGGGCTTTGCGGTCTCGATGGAGGAGCTTCTCATCCTCATCGTCTTCGGGGCGCTGAATTTCGGCCTCGGCCTTGCGCTCTTCGTCACCGGCGCGCGGCTCATCCCCTCGGCGCTCGCCGCCCTCTTGGGCACGGCCGAGCCGGTACTGGCCCCGCTCTGGGTCGCCATCATCCACGGCGAAGTGCCGGGCGCGCGCACCATCGTCGGCGGCACCATCGTGCTGGTGGCGCTGCTGTGCTATCTCGGTGTCGAACTCTGGCGGCAGCGGCGCGCTTGACTTTCGCGGCCAAAACCCGGAAGCCACAGGCCCGACAACAAAGGCGAGAGCGATGACCGACGACAAGCCGCTGTTCGGCAGGCCCTGGATCTTCATCCGCGGCGTGCCGGCCATGAAATTCCTGCCGCCCGAGGGACCGCCGGAAATCGCCTTCGCCGGACGCTCGAATGTCGGGAAGTCCTCGCTGATCAACGCGCTCGTCGGCCACAAGGGCCTGGCGCGCACGTCCAATACACCGGGCCGCACGCAGGAACTCAACTATTTCGTCCCCGACGGCTTTTCCGGCGCCGAGGACGACCTGCCGCCGATGGCCCTCGTCGACATGCCCGGCTACGGCTATGCCCAGGCCCCGAAGGAACAGGTCGACGCCTGGACCAGGCTCGTCTTCGACTACCTGCGCGGCCGCTCGACGCTGAAGCGCGTCTATGTGCTGATCGACAGCCGCCACGGCATCAAGAAGAACGACGAGGAGGTCTTCGCCCTGCTCGACAAGGCGGCCGTCTCCTACCAGATCGTGCTGACCAAGACCGACAAGATCAAGGATGCCGGCGTGCCGCGCCTCGTCGAGGAAACCCTGCAGAAGATCGCCAAGCGCCCCGCCGCCTATCCGGAGGTGCTGGCCACCTCCTCGGAAAAGGGCCGCGGCCTGGACGAGTTGCGCCAGGCCATCCTCACCGCCATCACCCGCTAAGGCTCAATCGAACCGGGCGGCGCCGGATGCCAGGATCGGGCCCGTCGCCTTGCCGCCCGGCGCACCGCCGGCGGGCTCGGCACTGACGGAGAGCACCGCACCCTGGACGAGCCGGGCGCGCAGTTCGCCCGGCACGACGAGCGGGCCCTCGCCCGTCTGCGGCAGAACGCCGAGCGAGACGGGCGCCCTGCCCTCCTGCGTCAGCCAGAGTTCCAGCGACTTTTCCCCGGCCCCGCCGCCGGCAACCGGCATCACATGCAGCGCGCCGGTCGCATCGTCATAGCGCGCGACGAGGTCGATCACCGCGCCCTCTCCCGTCAGGTCGACGACGAGGCGGCCGCCGCTCACCGGCCGCGGCGCGATGAGCGCGCTGATCAGCAGGGCAAGGCCCGCCGCAATGGCGAAGGAGGCGAGGGCAAGCGTCCGCCAGAAGGCGAGCGAGCCCCAGCAGCCCCCCGCGACCCGGCCGGAAAAGGCAGCGTCCTGCGGCGACGTACCGGGCCGGCACGGCCCGAGGGGGATACGCGGCGGCAGGTGCGGCACCTCGTATTCGTCCTCGAAGGCGGCGAGGTTCTCTTCCCAGCGGCTGACGATCGCGGCGAACTGGCGGTCCTTGGCAAGCCGTGCCTCGACCTTGCGGCGATCCTCGGCGGACAGAACCCCGAGCACATATTCGCCGGCGATGACTTCATCGCGGCGCGGGTCTCTCATCTCTCGGTCGGGCGCCGTCATCGGCTCGTGCACTCTCTCAGGCTTCGATGAATTCCGGGCGAGGACCAGGCCTCCAAACCCATATAGGCATTCCTTCCGGCTTTTGCTCATGGAAACGCGCAAGCGCGCCATCATATTCCCCCTCGCCGGTTCCCGCCACAGATCCGGGGCGCCCGGGCAGGCCTCGTCCCGTCTTTTTGCCGGTGGCGGCGGCAATATGGCCGGCGGATCATTCCATCGTCACGAAACATGCGTTAAACAGGCGCCCACCCATTCCCAAGAGGCCGCCATGTCCCTATCCGAAAGCGAAACCCAAGCCCGCCTTCTCGCGCAGGCCCTGCCCTTCATGCAGCGCTACGAGAACAAGACCATCGTGGTGAAATATGGCGGCCATGCGATGGGCAACCCCGAGCTTGGCAAGGCGTTCGCAAGCGACATCGCGCTTCTCAAGCAGTCCGGCGTTAACCCTATCGTCGTGCACGGCGGCGGCCCGCAGATCGGCGCCATGCTCAAGAAGCTGCAGATCTCGTCCGACTTCGTGCAAGGGCTGCGGGTCACCGACAAGCCCACCGTCGAGGTGGTCGAGATGGTCCTCTCAGGCCTCATCAACAAGGACATCGTCTCGGCCATCAACCGCCAGGGCGGCAAGGCCGTCGGCATCAGCGGCAAAGACGCCAACCTGATGATCGCGCGCAAGATCACCGA
>CAMLOC010000594.1 GCA_946481465.1 uncultured Shinella sp.
GTCCTTGCCTCCCGGCGGAAGAACTTATCTCCCAAGCCCTGGTCCAGGGATTCCGCGTGATCGCCGCTTGTGGCATCGGAAAGGACGCAATCGTTTCGGGAACCCGGGCGGAACTCGATTTGCACGCCAGCAGGAGCGCTCTTTGAAGCATCCGTAACTTCCACAAAATGAGTGTTTCGGAAAGCTTGTGAAATTTTTCACAAATAGCCCTTGCGTCGTTATAAAACCCTTTGATACAGCCCCCGCGCGCTTTCGCCCGAAGCGCTATCAGGCATGAACCGTCGCTCCATCTTTTCGACCCTGTCCGCGTGGCTCTGCTGCATGGTTCCAGCATTGGCAGCGGAGGGCGGCGAGCACCATGCGCTGCCGTTGAACGCGCAGCCCCTGCACGAGACCCTGCCGATCACCAACTCGATGGTGATGGTCTGGCTCGCGGTCGGCATTATCGTTTTTTTCTGCAAGGCGGCGACCAAGCAGATGAGCCTCGTTCCGAAGGGCTTCCAGAATTTCGCCGAGTGGGCCATCGAGTCCCTCTACGACTTCCTCTCCGGGCTGATGGGCAAGCACCTCACCCACCGCACCTTCTGGTTCTTCGGCACCATCTTCTTCTTCATCCTGGTGAACAACTACCTCGGCCTCATCCCCGGGGTCGGCACGGTTGGCTGGCACACCGTCGACGATCACGGTCACCACGGCTTCCTCCCATGGCTCCGCGGCGGCAACGCGGACATCAACATGACCGCCGCCATGGCCTTCACCTTCGCGCTCCTCTGGTTCTACTGGGCGCTCACCGAGAATAGCGTGAAGGGTTTCTTCGCCCACATCTTCGCGCCCAAGGGTACCTTCCAAGGCGTCATGCTCGCGGTGATGATCCCCGTCTTCCTCTTCGTGGGCGTGCTGGAAATGATCTCCATCGGCATTCGTCCCGTCGCCCTCACCTTCCGTCTTTTCGGAAACATCTACGGCGGCGAGCAGACCTTGGAAGCACTCATGGCCTTGGTGCCAGAGAAGCTCGCCTTCCTCCCGGCCCTGCCGTTCTACTTCATGGAGCTCCTCGTCGGCTTCGTGCAGGCCCTCGTCTTCACCCTGCTCTGCGCCATCTTCCTCAAGCTTATCTGCGACCACGGCGACCACGCCGAGGGTGAGCATCATTAGAAAACATTTCAGCGGCTTGACCATGGCACGACCGTGGGAGCCGCCGGAAACCACAACCAAACGTAACAAGACCATGTTTACCAAAGCATTCGCAGTCGCCCTCGCCGCTCTCGGCGGTGGTCTCGGCATTGGCATCCTCGGCGCAAAGGCCGCTGAAGCCACCGGCCGCAACCCAGGTGCAGCTACCCCGATCCTCGTGATCTCGATCATCCTCGCGGCACTTATCGAAGGTATCTTCATTCTCTCGGCCTTCGCCGTGCCGTTCTAAGGTTCCTCGCCGCACGCGTCGCGAACGGCGCGTGCGGCACCCTTCACTTTCCTGTCTTTTCCCTTTCCTGCCATGATCACTTTGCTTGCCGCCGCCGCCGAGAGTCCCGGCATTATGGACACGATCCAGAAGACCTTCGGCCTCAATACGCCGTTCTTCATCGCGCAGGTGATCAATTTCCTTCTGGTGGTCTTCGTGCTCAAGAAGTTCGCCTTCGGCCCGGTCCAGCAGATCCTGGAACAGCGCCGCAACCGCATCGCCGAGGGCGAAGCCAAGCTGGCGAAGATCGAGCAGCAGCTCGCCGACTCCGAAATCGCCACCGCCGCCGCGATCGCCAAGGCCAACGAAGACGCCGCCCGCCTGATCAACGAGGCCAAGTCCAGCGCCGCCGCACTCTCCGAGCAGAAGGCCCAGGAGGCCATCGCCGCCGCCCAGCAGATCCTGGCCAAGGCCGAAACCGCCGCCCAAGCCGAGCGCGCCGCCATCAAGGCCGAGCTCAAGCAGGAATTCGGCCGCCTTGTCGCCGCCACCACCGCCCAGGTCACCGGCAAGGTCCTCACCTCCGACGACCAGGCACGCATCAATCAGGAAGCCCTCGCTTCGGTCGAGCGCTAATCCCTTTCCTTCCGCCTCGTCATGAAAGTCTCCAAAGTCGCCACCAGCACCGCCCGCCGCATCTTCCGGCTTTGCCAGACCGGCGGTCGCCTTGACGAGGCCAAGCTCTCTTCTGCCATCCGCGACCTCGCGCAGGCGAAGCCCCGGGGCTACCTCGGCGTGCTCACCGCCCTGAAGCGCCTCGTCCGCCTCGAAATGGAGCGCCGCCACGTGATCGTGGAGAGCGCCGCGGAGCTCGACCAGAACTCCCGCGACCGCATCGTCTCCGGCATCGCAGTCAAATACGGCGTCGGCCTCACCTTCGAATTCCGCACCAATCCCGTGCTTCTCGGCGGCCTGAAGATCCGCGTCGGCAACGACGTCTTTGACGGCTCCGTCCAAGGTCGCCTCGACCGCCTCGCCAACGCCTTCTGATCCGGCATCTCCGCCTTTGCTGAACACTTAACACTGAAAACTAGCAAACTCTTCCCATGAGCAGCATCCTCCAGGAACTCGAAAAGGAGATCGCCAACGTCACGGCCTCCGTCGAAAAAACCAACGTCGGCGTGGTCCGCGAAGTCGGTGACGGCGTCGCCAAGGTCGAAGGCCTTTCGGACGTGATGCTCAACGAGATGATCTCGTTCCCGGGCGGCGTGACCGGCCTCGCGATGAACCTCGAAGACGGCGAAGTCGGCGTGGTGCTCCTCGGCAGCTACGACAAGATCGTCGCCGGCACCGAGTGCTCGACCACCGGCAAGCTCCTCTCCGTCCCCGTCGGCCGCAAGGTCTTCGGCCGCGTGGTGAACGCCCTCGGCCAGCCGATCGACGGCAAGGGCGAGCTCGTCGCCGATGCGCAATACCCGATGGAGAAAATCGCGCCCGGCATCATCAAGCGCAAGTCGGTGTCCGTCCCGGTGCAGACCGGCATCATGTCCATCGACGCCATGATCCCCGTCGGTCGCGGCCAGCGCGAGCTCATCATCGGTGACCGCTCGACCGGCAAGACCACCATCGCCGTCGACACCATCATCTCCCAGGCCAAGCAGAACAAGCTGGCCGAGCAGGGCAAGCTGCAGAACCACAAGCCGCTCTACTGCATCTACGTCGCCATCGGCCAGAAGCTCTCGAACGTCGCCCGTATCCAGAAGACCTTGGAAGACTCCGGCGCGATGGAATACACCACCATCGTTTCGGCCACCGCTTCGGATGCCGCCGCGATGCAGTTCCTCGCCCCGTACGCCGGCTGCGCCATCGCCGAATACATGATGGACCAGGGCCAGGACTGCCTGATCGTGTTCGATGACCTTTCGAAGCACGCTGTCGCCTACCGTCAGGTCGCGCTGATCCTGAAGCGCCCCTCCGGCCGCGAAGCCTATCCGGGCGACGTGTTCTACCTC